>JBAUNU010000235.1:0-1543 GCA_049579405.1 Methylocella sp. | reverse complement strand
CATATATGTTAACCGCGTTGAATCTCCGAGCATCGTCGATACATAACCGAAGAATTTCCCTTGCTCCGTATGATCATGGATTGGGGCGACGGTTGGCGTCGCATTCTCAAGACCTTCATTGTTCTGCATATAGCTGCCAGTGACGAAATACTGTGTGTTTCCACTGCTCCCGCCATAATCGAAGCGTGGCGAGATGGTTCCAAAGCTGCCCCCGTACATGTTCAAGCTTCCGCCCGGCGTGTACTCGCTCCTCGTCGTGAGATCGACAACGCCCGCGGTGCGCAGCCCATATTGAGCTGGCAGCGTTCCGGTGAGCAGGTTCAAATTACCGATAAAGCCAGTCTCCAACACCGGACCCAGGCCAGAGACTCCCTCGGGAAGCAGAATCCCATTGATCCTGTATTGGACGTTCGCATATTCGTTGCGGACATGGTAATCGGGATTGCTGACCGCTGAATCGTAAGAAACCCCGGGCAGCTGTAGAATCGCTTTGTCGATCGGCGTGTACTGGCCTTGCGGAAGCGCCTCAAGTGCCTCGTAATTCATGTTGTAAGACGTTGCGCCAAACTTCGGCAGCAGAAAATTGTCACGCGATTGGTCCATGGCATTCATCTTGTCCTGGAACGCTTGCATGGGATTAGGATTAGCATTGCCCGTCTCGGCCACAACCTCAACCTCGGGAAGCTCGATCGCGCCCGACGCATCGACAGGAGAACCGCCGCTGGGAGAAGCGTCCTGGGCCATTGCCGCTTGCCCTGAAGCGAAGGACATGCCGGCGAAGACTAGAACAGTACGTAGGCGCATGAGTACCCACCGAAGCTAATATTCCAGCCGGACGATGAGGATAACCCCGCCGGGCAAACGGTTGCCCCGCGCAGCTTTGGGCGCCCGGTGGCACGGCCATGAACAAGATTGCATGCCTGGCGGCCCAGAACTGACAGCCGCAATGTCCAGAACAAGAAATGTATAAGAGCACGAAGTCCCATGTCAATAGAGTATATTTAGATTGTTATTATAATAATTCTAGTTATGAGCCTCAGGTGTGCAATTGCCGTGCCCGTGGCCGGAGAAGGCACGGCCGCGGGCACAGCGTCGTTGTTTTGGTGATTTGGGCGTGGGTTTTATTAACGACAAATTCGCCAAAGCTGGTTTGGGGCTCAGCGTCACCCAAATGTGCAACGGCGACCGACGCGGCTTCGATCCTGTCAGGGACGCGAGCTAAGTTCGCGCCGACGGAGCCGCGCCGTGCGGTTCCGGGAGTTGGCTGGTTTCGCCACCCGGCCGGCGCCGCGTTTATTTAGTCCTCGCCTGTATAAGTTGGACGGTTCTAAAAACCTGGCCAAGTTTGAGCATTTCTGATTCCATCGGGGCGGATGGGAGATGATTCGATGCGCGACCAGCCTGGTTTTTTTGATCTCGATGATAGGTTGAAGCGTCTGAGCGACCTCGGCGACCAGCTCGCGGCCTTTCGGGTCGCGGTGGATTTCGAGACGTTCCGGCCGGAACTCAACGCGGCGCTTTGTTATTCGAACGGATCGCAGGG
>JBAUNU010000234.1:0-7367 GCA_049579405.1 Methylocella sp. | reverse complement strand
CGCGACATAGACGTGTGTCCCATCCGGGGTGACGGCGACCCCGTCGGCGTAAGACCCCACCGCTACCGTGGCCACCACCGTGTTGGTAGCCGTGGCGATTACCGAAACATGGTCGGAGCTAATATTGGTGACGTAGACGTGTGTCCCATCCGGCGTGACGGCGAGCCCCTCGGCGGCAGCCCTCACCGGGATTGTGGCTACCACCGTGTTGGTGGCCGTGTCGATCACAGAAACGCTGTTGGAGGCCACATTCGCGACATAGGCGAAAGGCGCCGCCTCCGCCGGCCTGGCCATCAAGCCGAGCCCCATCGCCAGGATGACCCAGAGGGCCATAAATCCCCCCGCGCATGCGGCGCGGCTTTCAATACTATTGTTGTTATACATAAAATATCTTTTATCAATTATCAGGTTTATTTTCCAGACGACCAGTTTCGGCCTCGTTATACTTCCTTTCCGCTCCCGTGACAAGGCCAAGGCACTTGGAGGCCACTCCGCCGGCCGCCGTGAGCAATGCTTTGACCGGCTCTCCGCCGCGATGCCGCGCATTTTTAGCTTGACGACCAGTGGCTGGGGTTCGATAGACGGCGGCGGCACCCCTGCGGCTTCAACCCATCCCCAAACGCGACCCTCCTTCCGATGCGCCGGGCGGCGGCCAACTGGTGCCTGCGCCGGCGCCTTTCCCAATCTTCAAAAAGGACCATAGGGCGTGACTCGCCTGGTGCGCGGATTGGCCGGTCTCGCGAGCGGATACGACGTCATTTTGAGCGACGTCTGGGGCGTCGTCCACAATGGACTAGTGGCGTTCGAGAAAGCCGCCGAGGCGCTTTGCCGCTTCCGGGCCGGCGGCGGCAAGGTCGTGCTCATGACGAACTCGCCCAATCCAAGCCGGTTCGTGGAGGCGCAGCTCGCCCGGCTTGGCGTTACCCGAAATGCATATGATGCGATCGTCTCGTCCGGCGACGTCGCCGTTTGCCTGCTCGTCGCGCGCGCCGGCGCGGGCCTGTTTCATCTTGGCCCGCCTGACGAAACCGCCCTTTTCGAGGAGGTTTTGGCGCTGTGTGGGGAGGCGCCCCGCCTCGTGCCGCTGAAACAAGCGAACTTCGTCCTTTGCACCGGCCTTGCCGATCCCTGGCACGAGACGCCCGCCGATTACGAAGAACTCCTTGCCGCCATGCGCGGCCGGAACCTGGAGCTCATTTGCGCCAATCCCGATATCGTGGTGGAGGAAGGCGGCAAGCTGTTTTATTGCGCCGGCGCGATCGCGGAACGCTACTCCAGGGCGGGCGGCAAGGTGATCCAGGCCGGCAAGCCTTTTGCCCCGATTTTCGCCCGCGGCCTCGAACTGGCGCGGGCGCCGGGCGCCAAGATGATCGATCGCGCGCGGGTCCTCGTGATTGGCGATGCCATGCGAACCGATATCAAAGGTGCGCACGACCAGGGCTTCGATAGTCTCTTTGTGACATCCGGCATCCATCGCAAGGAGCTGCATGGCGGCACTCACGGCACCGGCCTCGATGCCGCCGCGTTCCGGCAGTTCATGGAAGCCACGGATTTCGCGCCCACGGCGGCGATCCCGGAGCTGGTTTGGTAGAAAGTTCCGGGGAAGCGGGCGCAGCCTTGACGCCGGCCCTTCCGCCATGCAGTTTCCCGCCGAGTCCGGAGGGCGCCCGCATGGCGTCTTACGATTTGGGTTCCCTTGGCCGATCCTTCCTCCGCGAAAAAGTTTATTGCTGCCATCGATCCGGCCGTCCCGCCGCCCGGACTTGCGGGCGCGGCGGTCGCGATCGGCAATTTCGATGGCGTTCATCGCGGCCATCTCGCGGTGATCAAGCGCGCCACGACACTGGCCGAGGAACTCAACTGTCCCTGCGCGGTGCTCACCTTCGAGCCGCATCCGGCCGATTTCTTCAAGGGTCCCAACACGATCTTTCGCCTCACGCCGCGCGACGCCAAGGCCAGGGCGCTGGAGCAGCTCGGCCTCGACGGCATGTTCGTCGTCACCTTCGACAAGGTTTTGGCGGCCCTCCCGGCCGAGGCTTTCATCGTTGAAATCCTGGTCCGCCGTCTAAACGTCCGCGCCGTCGTCGCGGGCTATGATTTCCATTTCGGCGCGGGCCGCTCCGGCTCGCCCGCCGTTCTCAAGGAAGCAGGCAAGCGGCATGGCTTTGCCGTCGAGATCGTGGAGCGGGTTCCGGCGGATACGGCGCATGTCGACGAGCCTGCCTCCTCCTCGGCGGCCCGCGCGGCACTCGAGGCAGGCGAAGTGGAAGATGCCGCGCGATTGCTCGGCCACCCCTATGCCGTCATGGGCAAGGTCATCCACGGCCAGGAGCTCGGCCGGACATTGGGATTTCCGACGGCAAATCTTTTGCCGGATCCAAGCTGCCGGTTGCGCCACGGCATCTACGCCGTCCGCGTCGTCGTGGGAACCAAAACCTATGACGGCGTGGCGAGCTATGGCCGCCGCCCGACATTCGATAATGGCCGGACGCTTTTGGAGGCATTTCTGTTCGATTTTTCGGGCGATCTTTACGGCGAGACGATCGAGGTTCTTTTCATCGGCTGGATCCGGGCCGAGGCGAAATTCGATTCGGCCGCGGCGCTCACCACGCAAATGCAGCGGGATGAAGGGCGGGCAAGAGAGATCTTGCGCGGTCATTGCCGCTCACCGTTCTCGATCAGCTAGCGTAGCTAAATTCCGGTTGCCAACCGGCGGCGCCCTCCGGAATGAGATCAAAGAGGTGCCAGACACCGCAGAAATCGTCATCAGGGCTGAAGGCCGTATCCGCCACCCGCATGATCTTGTCGCCCTTGCGCTTGAAGACCGAAACGCCCGGCATCGCGCGGCCATTCGGGCGATAGCCCATATCTTCCGCGAACGTCGTGCCTTGGTTCGAGACCATGGGAAACTTCCAGCCGCGGCCAGCGGCGAAACTCTGCTGCCGCTCGGGCGTGTCCGGCGACGACACCACGAAAGCCGCGCGATTGCGCAAGTGCTCGAACACACCATTGAAGCCGTCAGCCCACATCGTGCAATGCGCGCAGGTGGTGCCCATGTTGTGGATGACGAATAGCGTGTCCTTGTCGCCGAACAATGCAGACAGCCGCGCCTTGCCCTGCGGCGTCGCAAATTCATAATCCTGGACTTGCTCGGGCTCGATCGATGCTTGAGCGCTCCGCATTTTCTCACGAATGTCAGCGATTTGGCTCCGATATTCGGCGAGCTTCTCGGCAGTCTCCATGTACTTCATCGCTGATCCTCCCGGTTTTTTTAATCAACGGCCATATTCGTCGCGAAGGCGCACCCAGGCCATCGCCCAGGCTAGGCCCGCCTCGTCGCGCCCCTTGGGCACGAGGTCGAGGTAGTGATAGGCGGTGTTCAGCATGTCCACGCCGCGCGCATAGCAGGAATAGGTGTGAAAGACGTTCCCCTCGGCGTCTTTGAAGAACACACTGATACCCTGCATTTCCGGCGTGTCCATCTTGTACTCTGCGTAGTTGTAGAGGGCGCTTCCGTTGGCAAGAGCTTCCGGCGTGAACGACACGTTGTAGTCGTAATTGAAATCGCTGCCGGAGGACGACAGCCATTTGAAGCTCCACCCCAGACGCGCCGCAAAGGCCTGCAGCTTCGCCAGCGGCGCATGCGAGATGGCGACGAACGTCACGTCGCGCTGATTCAGATGCGGCACAATGCCGTTAAAATTGTCGGCCCAAAACGAGCAGCTTTTGCAGCCGGCCTCCCAATCGGGACCAAACATGAAATGGTAGACGATAAGCTGACTGCGGCCGCTGAACAGCTGCCCAAGTGTCTGCTTCCCTTCGGGGCCCTCGAATACATATTGCTTGGTGACGCGCACCCAAGGCAGATTCCGGCGCGCTTGGCTCAACAGATCGCGCAGACGCGTGAATTCCTTCTCCTTGGCGAGGAGGTGCTTGCGGGCCTCTCCCCACTCTTCTGGCGTTACGACTTGATGATTGGTCATGCTCATTTCTCCAGTCGTGACTTGACAGCGCGCTTCCGTCCGCGGGCCGGCGTTGATCGCGCTGGCTTGCCTCGGCTTGGCTTGCGCGCCTTGGCGGAATTCTCCCGTTCGATCTCCTCCAGCGAAACCGCCAGCAGATCGAACTGAGCTTGCCAGTATTTGCTGTAACGATTGAGCCATAAGGTTGCGCCGTAAATCGGCGCCGCGTCGAAACGGCAGCGGCTGATGCGGCCCGTGCGCTCCTGAGCCACCAATCCGGCACGGACCAAAACCTGGAGGTGGCGGGAGATGGCCTGCAACGATATTTCGAAATGCGCAGCGACCTCCGAGACGAGCAGATCGTGCCCATCGAGCCGGTCGAGGATTTCGCGCCGCACCGGGTCTGAGAGCGCGGCAAACACCAGGTTCAATGCTTGCTGCTCGTCATCGGCAGATAGCGTCTGCTCAACGACACGCAGATACGAGGGGTTGCCCATGCGAACGCGGCCATCATTCAATCGATATGTTGATAATCAATCATATTGTTGATTATATGTCAAGCGCCGGTTCGCCAAATTCCGGCGGCCGTTTTCCCAGCTTGCGCGCCAGCCACGCCGGTGACCTTCAGGCCGGCGACGGCCGATGGCCGAATTCTGTCTAAACCCGCCCTGCGCCAAAACCCGCCGCTGAATCGAAACCCCGCCGCCGCCCGTCTCAATGTCCCCAAAAACGGCATCAGAGTCGGACCGGCACGCCGAGGGCCTTGATCTTCTTGGCGTCGCCGAGATCCGGCAGATCGTTCACGAAACAAACCGCCACCACGAAGACCGGGGTGCACGGGTTCCTGATCGCGCTTGTCGTCGTCGCCTGCGGGTTTAACCTCGCAAGCGCCTCCGCCCAACTTTGGCCTCAAAACTTAAAGCGAATAGCACCTCGGCTCATGCATCGCTCCCGCGCCGGCAGGATTAGAGGACAACGATGGTCCGCAGATTTGCCCCCGCCGGCATCCTTTTCGCATTGTTGAACGGTTCTCCGGCCCTAGCCTTCGATAACCCGCTCAGCGGCGTGCAGCTGGCCAACTTTAATCCGCTCAACCGCGGGCCGCTGGCCGACTTTCTTAATCTTTTCCGGGAACAGGCCATACCGCGGCAGATCATCGCTTGGCGCCGCGGCTATGCGCCGGGCACGGTCATCATCTCGACGAGCGAGCGCCGCCTTTATTATGTCCTAGGGAGTGGCCAAGCGATCCGGTATGGCGTCGGCGTTGGCCGGGAAGGTTTTACTTGGTCCGGCACGAAGACAGTCACGATGAAACGCCAATGGCCGGATTGGACGCCGCCGCCGCAAATGCTCAAGCGCCGCCCCGACCTGCCACGCCATATGGCTGGCGGAATGGACAATCCGCTCGGCGCGCGCGCGATTTACCTTGGCTCCAGCCTCTATCGCATTCATGGGTCGAACGAGCCGGACACAATCGGGGCCGCCGTTTCGTCGGGCTGCATCCGGATGACCAACCCGGATGTCGTTGATCTTTCCGATCGGGTCAGGGTGGGCACGAAAGTTGTCGTGATCCGGTGACGTGGCAGGTCAACTGAAAACAACTGGGGGATGCGGCCAAGCCGGTTGCGCCTCTAATTATATAGCCGTCAATGACGCGGTTTCGCCATGTGCCGGAGGTCTTTACAATTTGTCTTACTTTCCAACGGCGCGTGAGGCGGATTGGAGTGGCCCAGGCGGACATCCTGGCCAAGATGCTCTAATTTGAAACAGGTCGCTAGAGTAGAAAGGAGCATGTCAAATGATGAATAAAATTTTGCTCGCTGCTATCGCGTTAGGCCTTTGGGCAAACGCCGCAGCAACTTTCGTCCGCCCAGCTCATGCTGAATTTGAAACACAAGATTCTTCCATTCTGGCCAATATTGAGTCAGACCTCCGGTCGATAGAGTCCGCCGTTCATGCGCTGGCAAATGGAGGAAGAGGCTGTCGGAATACGAAAATTTGTGACTAGAACTAGAGTGGTAGAGCGCGGTGCCGGTATGGGGACGATGCCAAGGCCGCTCTGGATTGTCTGTTCACATTGGGGAACCAAAAGGGAAGGGAGCGCGAGAGGTCGCTGGCCAACCAGAGATAATGAGCGAACTGGCGGCTTGGATCAAAGCGGGAAGTTATCAATGGGCCGCCATCGAAATTGTGCTGGCCGCTTCTAGAAACTACCCAACAGAACAACAACGTCCTTGCAAACGCACTCAATGTATGCATACTGCATGCGTTGGATGCGAATGTAAAGGGTATGCTCGGTGACGAAAGACGCCGCAATCTCAGTTCGTGTAGACGCCCGCTTCAAGGCATTCTTAGAACAGAAGGCGCGTGAGGAGGGTCGAACACTTGCTGCTTATGTCGATCGGATTCTCCAGCTTCTTCTTCAGCCGCCGAATTGGGTCTTGCGAGACGCGCAGCCGATTAACAGAAGGCAGGGAGGGCCGACCGTCGTGCTTCCGATTGCCGAAGGTTGGCCTTCCGCTGGAATGAGTGCCGATCAAGCCGAGGCGCTAGGCAATCAGTTGATCGGGGCGGCACAGCTCGCGAGAAAAATTCCGCCCACGGAATGACGATAATGGCTTTCTTCGTTTCATCAGTGCAGCCGACATAAGAAGTAAGACCAAAGGAGAATTGGCGATGTTCATGGCAGCTGAAGGACATATACTCGATACCAATTTGTTTAACGATGTCGCCGATGGTAAGGTTCTCCTCTCAGCTTTCGCTGGTCGACGCCTGTTTGCGACACACGTTCAGCTGGACGAATTGAACAATACCCCCGACATCCAGCGGCGGGGAAAACTTTGTGCGTCCTTCCAACGAGTCGCCCCAGACCAACTGATAACTAGCGGCGCCATTTGGGGTGTCAGCAAGTGGGGCGAGGCTGCGTGGCCCGAGGACGATCTTCTGGATAGGATGCGTCCTGTCCTGGAGGAACTTGACAAAAAGGCCCATAAGAAAAAGGCGGCGCACAATCAGGCCTGCGACCTTCTGACGGCCGCGACTGCCGTCAAGAGGGGGCTAACTTTTGTGACCAACGACCCACGCCTGAGGAAGGTAGTCCAACAGTTTGGAGGTCGCGCGATCGACGCCACTGAGTTCGTGCGCAACGCTAACAACACCATGTGACCTCGGTCCAGGGCGAGGCGGAACTGCCTCGCGACTCCGGTTCCGGCTGCGCGTCATCCGTCGCATGTCCAACTTGCCGAAGCCGCTGCCGGCGCTATCTCTCATATGGTTACGCCGCGCAGGGCTTGCGTGCCTCGCTTGGACGGAGGACCGAAGTGATGGGCAAACTTCCCGGTTGCGTTGCCGCCACCATGATCGGCGCGGCAATAGTCACGGCGACGCCCGGCTTCGGCGCTGGAG
>JBAUNU010000233.1:0-4643 GCA_049579405.1 Methylocella sp. | reverse complement strand
GGGTTGCCCGCGCCATAGGGGCCGCCGCGCATTAGACCGGCCACCAAGCCGGGATTGGCGCCGGCCGCGGATAGGGCCGCGTCGATCAACAGAGTTTCCTCCGCACGCGCGGCCGCGACCGGCGCGGCGAGGTTTTCTTCGAGGAAACACTTAAAGTCGCGCAACCGCTCCCGCGCGACAGTGATCCCCGCCGCCATTGCATGGCCGCCGCCCTTGACGAGAATTCCCGCTTCCGCCGCCGCGCGCACCACGCGGCCAAGATCGGCACTGGGAATCGAGCGGCCGGATCCGGAGCCCACCCCGTTCGCATCGAAAGCGATCGCAAAAGCGGGACGCCGGAACTTCTCCTTGAGACGCGAGGCGACAAGCCCGGCGATGCCCGGATGCCAGCCGTCGCCCGCCGTGACGATTACGGCGGAACTTTCCATGGCGAGGCGGTCATGCGCCTGCGCCTCGGCTGCTTCGAGCGTGGCGCGCTCTAGCTCCTGGCGCTCGCGATTGAGCCGGTCGAGTGCTTCCGCGATGGCCCGGGCTTCCACCGGATCGTTCAGGCTCAAAAGCCTGGCGCCGAGCGCGGCATCGCCAACCCGTCCCCCGGCATTGATACGCGGACCGATCAGAAAACCAAGGTGATAGGGCGTTGGCGGTCCCGCGAGGCCGGCGATGTCGCACAGGATTCTGAGACCGGGACGCCCCCGCGCGTGCATCAAGGCGAGCCCCTTGGCGACGAAGGCGCGGTTTAGCCCGATCAATGGCGCGACGTCGGCGACGGTCGCAAGCGCCACCAGATCGAGCCCGGCGAGAAGGTCGGGCATCGGCCGGAAGGCCGAAAAAAAGCCGCGTTCGCGCAGATCGCGCTGCACCGCGACGAGTGTCATGAAAACGACGCCCGCGGCACAAAGATATCCGAGACCAGAAAGGTCGTCCTGCCGGTTCGGATTGACGACAATCGCGTCGGGCAAAACTTCCGGCGCTTGATGATGATCGAGTACGATCGGGTTGAGGTCGAGCGTTGCCGCCAGGGTGAGCGGCGCATGGCTCATCGTCCCGCAATCCACCGTGACCAAAAGCTTCGCGCCGTCGCGCGCAAGGTTCCTGATCGCCTCAACGTTGGGACCGTAGCCTTCGAAAATACGGTCGGGAATATGCATCAGGCACGGCGTGCCGCAAGCCCGGAAATAATCATGAAGCAGCGCCGATGCGGCGCCGCCATCGACATCATAGTCGCCAAAAACTGCGACTGTTTCGCCGCGCAGGATCGCCCCGGCGATTCGTTTTGCCGCCGCCTCCATGTCCTTCAGGCAATAGGGGTCGGGGAGCAGATTTCGCAGCGTTGGGTCGAGATAATCTAGCGCATTGCCCGGCGTGATGCCCCGCCCGGCGAGAACGCGGGACAAGAGATCGCCGGTTCCATGGACCTGCGCGATGGCCAGCGCTCGCGCCTCGCCCGCCGCGTCGAGCCGGCTACGCCAAGGCCGCCCAAGCACCGAATGATCGACCCCGAGAAACGCGCGGGCGGCAAGCGATTCGTTCATGCCGGATGGTAGCCGGAGGCTTCGCGGATAGCGAGCGCGGCTTGCGTGATGAACACAACGAAAAGACGGCTGCGCCCGGCGAACGCGGCCCGGGCTGGCTAGGCCAGGCCGCGAACGCCTCACAGGGGGCGAATGTCACCATGGGATACGCGCGTGCGGAACATCATGCCCACGCCCAGCGAGCGCGGCCAGGGCGCAATAACGATGCACCTCAATTAACCGGGCAGCGTTTCCTCAATCGCGCGCGACCCTGGGTCACGCCGAATTGGCGACGCTATTCCCCGGTGTCTTGCTTGCGCCAACGGCGAACCATGTAATATCCGCCGGCGAGCACGAGATAGCCAAGCCCCACGCCCGCGGCCGGGCCGGGAACAGCAATGCCGGATTGACCAATTAATCTTTCAGGACCCCCGGCAATAGCGGGGGACGCGGCCAACACGGCGAGGAGCGCCGGAAGGAGAGTCCTTGACTGGAAATGCATGTATGTTCTCCTTATGTGCGAGGGCCGGCGCGTCGGTTGCCGTCTGTCACCGGCCATCATTCATCAAAAACTTGCTTTTCAAACCGACTTGTTGATCAGTGTACACTATATTCGGCCGATCGCAACCCTGATTGGGGTAACGTCGCCATAAAATGACAAAGCGGCCAGAGGGGGTCGAGGAACAATATCCATCGCGGAACGTCGCGGCGAAGTTCCGGGAGAAGCCGATATCTCTTGAACAGGCGGTGCGTAAATTATCGTTAAAAAATGCCGGGCGGTGCTTGCCCGCGCATAGGAAATCACCATGCCGGAAGGGTAGCAACGCGCCTGATTTTTGCAAGTATCCTTTGCATAGCACAAGCCCTTGAAAAGCCCCCGGCGGGCTGTAAGGCAAAAGTGTTTGCTCGCCCAATCGCCGCCGCGTTAGTCCGCTCCTGCCGCGGCGCGACCGCCATTGAACGGACGCTACCAGGCGCCCGGACGGTTAATCAGGAAGGCCCCAGAAGGCGAAAAAGATCCGAGCCAAAAGGAAGAGGGAGGCAAAGGCCAGCAAAACAACAACCAAGGAACGAGCCTGCTCGCTGGACCGGCCAGGAAAATTCCTCTTGAAGCTGTCCCAATACCGGCGCCACCAAGACGAATTGGGCGGCGGCTGATGCAGACGTAAGGGCGCCATGAGACGTTCTCCACTCACCGCAGATGCGCAAAACCGAACCATGAGCTCGGTTGAATCCATGAAGCCAGTCAGACGGAGTCCAGCCTCCTCACGCCTCGCCAAGCCAGCGCACAACGGTATCTTCGATCATCTCGAATGTCGTTCCATAGCGGGCGACGAGCACAAAAACAGCTGCTAGCGCAATCCCAACCGCGACCATTGCTCCGCCTATCAACAAAATCCGGTCCATCAGCATTCCTCCTCATCATCGCTTCACCCCAATCACACTCCTCGCCCTTGCCGACATCCAACCGCATCGCAGGCTGGACCTCGGCCCAGTCTCGAGCGCACGGGTCGGATGGCGTGCAGCCGGAAGGGCCCACGCGGCTCCACGTGCACGCGGGGCTGTTGCGCGGCATCATTCCGGTGGACGGCGAGGGCCGCCGTCAGGAGCGCGAGACCGGCCACGGCCCCGCCCGCAAGCAACGAGCCCTTGTGCATCGAGGCCCAGAGGGCGGCACTCCACGGCGTAGCTCGCTTATCGAAGCGTCCATGGGCGCCGTGATCGCCCGGGACCGGCTCGAACAGGTTGTCCGGTGCGGCAGGATCCGCGGGCTCGGCGGAGAGCTGTCCGCTGTAGCCATCACGCGCGAGATATCGATCGAGGAGGCCTGGCGCGATCTTGTTGGCGAGAATGGCCTTGATGGCGGGGCCGCCGACCCAAACTTCGCGCCGGCAAGCATACGCGGCGAAGACGATCGCTTCGGCCGCGACCTCGGGCTGGAAGATCGGCGGCACCGGTTGGGGGCGCTTGGACAGCTTGTTCCTTCCCCAATCGAATTGCGGCGTGTTGAGCGCCGGCATCTGTACCATCGTGAGGTGGATGTTGATGCGATCGTGCAGCAACTCCGAGCGCAGGCTGTCGGTGAAGCCGCGGATCGCGAACTTGGCGCCGCAGTAGGGGGCCTGGAGCGGTATCGCGCGATAAGCGAGGGCCGAGCCGACCTGGACGATGGTCCCGCGATTGCGTGGCCGCATGCGCTTCAGCGCGGCCATCGTACCATAGACATTGCCGAGGTAAGTCACCTCCGTCGCTCGCCGGTATTCCTCGGGGGCGATGCGATGCAACGGCGCATAGATCGTGGCCATCGCCACGTTTATCCAGATGTCGATCGGACCGAGCTGACTTTCGACCCGCTCGGCCGCGCTCTCGACGGCGTCGGCGTCGGCGACATCAACGGGCAGGGGCAGCGCGCGCCCACCGGCGGCCTTTACCTCCTCAGCGGCAGCCTCCAACCCTTCCGTGTCGCGGGCGATCAAGGCGACGGATGCCTTGCGCTTCGCGAACGCGCGAACGGTCGCCCGGCCGACCCCGGCGCTCGCCCCCGTGATGACCACGACCTCGGACATAAACGTCTCCGTTGCTCGGAGCCCGCGTGGGCGAAGGCCGGCATGTGCGCTGCGGGAACCGCCGTCTATGCCGGTCCTCTGATGCAGACACTCAACGCCACAGGCGGAGGCGGGTTCCACACGGGGCCATGGCGAGTGCGAAGGCACCAACCTGCCTCCACAGGCAAGCCCGCAGGGAGGCGGACGAGATGGTGGAACGATTTCGCGTGCGCCGCGTTGCGGACAACAGCGGAAAGATGCCGATGCCTGAAGGATTATCGCTCAGGCAAAATTGCTGGCATCCTTCGGAACACTTGGAGAGAGCGACCATGAGCGCAACAGTTGGCGACTTTCTCTTGCGGCGCCTATCGGAGTGGGGGATCAGGCGGATATTCGGATTTCCGGGAGACGGCATCAACGGCATCATCGCGGCGCTCGGCCGCGCCCCTGACAAATTCGACTTCGTTCAAGTTCGCCATGAGGAGATGGCCGCCTTCATGGCCTGTGCCCATGCCAAGTTCACGGGCGAGGTCGGCGTTTGCCTGGCAACCTCCGGACCCGGGGCCATCCACCTGCTGAATGG
>JBAUNU010000232.1:0-3847 GCA_049579405.1 Methylocella sp. | reverse complement strand
GCCTGGAAAGGATTGGACCAAGGATCGCTCAGACGCTCGGAATTCGTGCAACCGGCAAGCAAGCCCGCGGCGACGCCGCTCATAGCCAGACGAACCGCGAAACGTGCGCGGAAACCACCAACAAAATCACTCATGACGCAACCCCACCGGCGCGGTGTCTCTCCACGCCATTACGTGCGGATTAAGTTAAGGGACGGTTTAAGGATGAACGAATATTCACGAAAAAACGGACAAAATTATATTTCTGCGCAATGAGTCCTGGTCCCTTCAAAGCGCCAATGCTTCGCCTGGCAAAAGCGGCTGCAGCCGGGACGGGCAAATCGGGATCTCGTCGATGCCTCCAGCGGCGTTGCGCGCGATCCGTGCGATGTGCTGGCGCGACATGGTCTTGGGATCGGGCCGCGCCACGACAAGCAGTCCATCCTCGCCAAGGGCCGCGATCAGATTTCCAGGAACCTCGGCAAGCAAACCCTGAACGATCACCCGGTCGAAGGGGCCTATCCCCGGCAAGATCGCCAGGCCGTCGCCAAACACGACCCCTGCGTTGGTGATGGCGAGCCGCGCGAGCCGCGCCTCGGCCTCGATCGCGAGGCTCTTAAATCGTTCGACGGAGAGCACTTCCCGCGCCAGCCGGGCGAGCAACGCGGTCGCATAGCCCGATCCGGTGCCGATTTCGAGCACGCGATGACGCGGCAACGGCGCCAGCGCCTCGATCATCTTGGCGGTGAGCCAGGGTTCCGGAAGGGTCTGGCCGCAACGCAACGGCAGCGCGATTGCGCGGCGCGCCAGATCGGCAAAACGGTGCGGCACGAAAATCTCGCGCGGCACGGTTTCAAGCGCGCGCAGAAGGCCGAGATCCTGGATTCCACGCGCGCGGAGATCCATCAGGAACGCCGCCTTGTTTTGCGCGTCTATCGCTTGCTCCTCCAATCCGGGCGGCGGCTCTTCGAGGGACATCGCGAGGCGGCCTCGCTTAGCGCAATACAAGCGCAAGGCGAGTGAGCGCCGGCTCGTCGGTCAAATCGAGTTTGAGCGGCGTCACCGAGATGTTGTTCCGCGCCAAAGCTTCGAGGTCGGTGCCGTGTTCCGGAGTCGAATTGCCGCGGGTGAACGAGATCCAGTAATAAGGAATGCCGCGCCCGTCGGCCCGTTCGTCGATCACTGCCGATTGTGCGTCGCGCCGGCCCTGGACACTGACCGCTACCCCGCTGACCGCCTCCGGCGGACAGGCCGGAAAGTTTACATTGATCACGATATTTTGCGGAATGCCCTCTGCAAGGATTTTGCCGATAAGGCCCGGCGCATGAGTTTCGGCGCAGTTCCAAAAACTTTCGTCGCGGCCGACCGGACCATAGGCCTGGGAAAGAGCAATCGCGGGCAGGCCAAGGCTCGCCGCTTCCAACGCGCCGGCCACGGTCCCGGAATAGGTCACGTCATCGGCAACGTTCTGGCCGTTATTTACGCCGGAAAGGACGAGATCGGGCCTTGCACCTTCGAGCAGCCTGCACACGCCCAGGATGACGCAATCGGTGGGCGTGCCCTTTACCGCGAAATGCCGTTCCGAGATTTTGCGCAGCCGCAGGGGATCGTTGAGCGTCAGCGAATGGGCGACGCCGGACTGGTCATATTCGGGCGCGACGACAAGAATATCGTCCGACAGGGTCTTGGCGATGCGCTCCATGAGGGCGAGGCCCGGCGCGTAAATGCCGTCGTCGTTGGTGATCAGAATGCGCATCCGCGCGGCCTCAAGCTTTTGTGATTGTTTCGATGCCGCCCATATAGGCCCGCAATGCCTCCGGCACGGTGACGGAACCATCTTCGTTTTGATAGTTTTCCAAAACCGCGACAAGCGCGCG
The DNA here is from genome assembly GCA_049579405.1 of Methylocella sp. GTDB lineage: Bacteria > Pseudomonadota > Alphaproteobacteria > Rhizobiales > Beijerinckiaceae > Methylocapsa. The sequence goes on along the minus strand of JBAUNU010000232.1, from coordinate 1,991 downwards.
GCCCACCGCGACGCCCGAGCCGTTGAGCGTGTGGACAAAGCGGGGTTTGCCATCTTGGGCACGGTAGCGCGCAGACATCCGCCGTGCCTGAAAATCGCCGCAGACGGAAACGGAGGAGATTTCGCGATAGCGGTTTTGCCCCGGCAGCCAGACCTCGATGTCATAGGTTTTTTGCGAGGCGAAACCCATGTCACCGGTGCAGAGCGTCACGACGCGGTAGGGAAGCTTTAGGCGCTTCAAAACTTCCTCGGCGCACAAGAGCATACGCTCGTGCTCGGCGAGCGAAGTTTTGGGCGTGGTAATCGCGACGAGTTCGACTTTCGTGAATTGATGCTGGCGGATCATTCCGCGTGTGTCCTTGCCCGCCGCGCCCGCCTCGGCGCGAAAGCACGGCGTGCAGGCGGTGTAACGGAGAGGCAGTTCTTTTTCGTCCAGGATTTTTTCGCGGACGAGATTGGTGAGGGGCACTTCGGCGGTGGGGATGAGCCAAAGGCGCTCCTTCTCAACTATTTCCCGGACGATCGGTGGAACTTCGGGGGGACGTTCTGCTTCAGATATTTCACGGACGCTTGTTTCAGATGGATTTGGTGGATTCAACCGGTAGTGCCCACTTTCACCGACCAATTGATAATCTCTCCGTATATATTTGTTGATTACATCAGTTGAAAACTGATCGTCCTCAAACTTCGGCAGTTGCGCCGTGCCGAACATGGCCTCGTCCTTCACGAGGATCGGCGGGTTCACTTCCACGTAGCCATGCTCGCTTGTGTGCAGATCGAGCATGAACTGCGAAAGTGCGCGTTCGAGACGCGCGAGCGCTCCCTTGAGCACGACGAATCGCGCGCCGGAAATTTTCGCGGCCGTCTCGAAATCCATGAGGCCAAGCGCCTCTCCTATGTCGAAATGCTCCTCCGGCTGGAAGTCCATCGCACGCGGCTTGCCAACGCGGCGTAGCTCGACATTATCCTTCTCGTCCGTGCCGTCGGGCACTTCGTCGAGCGGCGTATTTGGAATTTTGGCGAGCGCATCGTCAAGGGTCGCGATAGCCTCGCGCTCCTCGGCCTCATGGCTAGCGAGAGCAGTTTTTAACTCCGCCACTTCGGCTTTCAGCGCCTCTGCGCGTAAAGAATCTCCCGCCTTCATCGCGGCGCCGATTTCCTTCGATGCTGCGTTGCGCCGCTCTTGCACGGCTTGCGATTTTGCGATCGCAGCGCGGCGCTTATCGTCGAGCGCAAACAGTGTGTCCGCAAGCGGTTCGAGGCCCCTTCTTTTGAGCCCGCGGTCAAAAGCCTCCGCGTTCTCGCGAATCCATTTGATGTCATACATCGGGCGCTTCCAAAGGCTCGGCCAAAGACTACGGCCCCTGCCCCGCCGGCTTTGCTTGGCTCTTCTCGATCATGCCGACGGACAAGATCGACAGCTCGTAGAGACCCAACGCCGGAACCGCAAGCGCCAGCATGGAAAATATGTCGGGCGGCGTCAAAATCGCGGCGGCGACAAAAACCAGCACAATGGCGTAGCGCCGCTGCCTGCGCAAAAAATCCGAGGTCACGATTCCGACGCGCCCGAGAAGGGTCAAAACGACCGGCAATTGGAAGGTGATGCCGAACGCGAAGATCAAGGTCATAATCAGCGAAAGATATTCGCTGACGCGCGGCAACAGCTCGATTTGCGCGCGCCCCGGCTCCTTGGCCTGCTGCATGCCGATAAAAAAGCGCAACAGATTTGGCATGACGACGAAATAAACAAGCAGCGCGCCCGCCGCGAAAAATACCGGCGTGGCGACAAGGTAAGGCGCGAAGGCCTTGCGTTCATGCTTGTAGAGGCCCGGCGCGACAAAAGCGTAAAGCTGCGCGAAAATCATCGGGCAGGAAAGAAAGGCGGCCGAAAAAATTCCGACCCTGATTTGGGTGAAAAAATATTCCTGCGGCGCGGTATAGATCAGCCGCGCGTCCGGACCGGCGGCGTGCTCGAACGGCACGACCAAAATG
>JBAUNU010000231.1:0-2102 GCA_049579405.1 Methylocella sp. | reverse complement strand
CCAATCGTTTTCGTGGGTGTTTTGAAACCTATTTCGCAAAAGATTTAAGGAAAACTTAAGCGCAAATCGCAAAATGCGGGCGGTGTGGCAATCGCCTGGCCTCAGCGCGGCCAACACCCTAAGCGTTTTCGGCTTCCTCAAGGATTTCTTCGACGCCGCCACGATCGAATGTCTGCCCGTGCCTCTTGAAAATCCTGGCCGTCCTCCAAACCATCCTCGGCACCATTCTTCTCTTCCTCTTCGGCCTCGGCGTTCGCAACAAAATGAGCCGCGAAAACGCCGGGCGGATCGCCCGCGTCATTGGTTTTGCTTGACACCCGAATCCCCCTGCCGTTTGATTGCCCCAATCTGGGAAGGGCGCCATGCGCGTGAGCATTGAACACAAACAAAAGATAAAAGGCATTATCAGAAAGACGCATGCCTATTTCGTCACCGTCAGTGTCCAGTTTTCCGGGGCCGAGCGAGCGATCATCGACGCGCGGGGGCTTCAAGAACAACCCATCGACATTTCGCCAGGGGCTCTCGCTTCGAGCATCGTTGGCGTCATTCCGGACACCCTAAAGCTCATCGGCACGATCGGTATGATCGTCGGCTTTTTCGCTACCTTTTTCTCTAAACAGTATGGCTGGATCGCGATCTTCTTCTTCGTCGGCGTCGGCCTCCTCCTCTATGGTATCTACCTCGAACGCAAGTGGGAAAAGGGTGAAGAAAATGCTCTTTGCATCGAAGACTTGCTCGCTGCCCCGGTCGTCATTCGCGCAATCAGCCCCTTTGACGCCAAACTGGTGGACGATCACATCCGCGCATCTCTAGCCGGTGTGAAGGACGTGATCGAGTTGAGCGAAACGCCGCCCAAAAAAGCCAGCTTCGAGCCGTGAAGCTTTTTGCCTCTGGCGACCCGCCCGCGACGTGACCTCTTTTGTATTTGCTTATATTTGCGTGCGCCACAGGGCAACCGGGTGAAGGACTTCATCCCTCGCCCTCATGCTGAGGAGGCGGCGAAGCCGCCGTCTCGAAGCACGGACTCCTCGCATTCGCCACAGTGTTGCGGAAACGATCACCCATGATTTTGCTCCGCTCGCTTGCCTTTCACGCCGCGTTCTATCTGTGGACCACCGTGCTCGCGCTCGCCGGCCTGCCTGTTCTCCTGATGGGCCGCCACAGGGTCCAGGCCTATGCAAAATTTTGGACGAGCTCGTCGGTATGGCTTCTCGAAAAAATTTGCAAAACCAGGATCGTCTGGCGCGGCCTCGAAAATCTGCCGCGCGGCGCCTGCATCATTGCGTCAAAACATCAATCGGCGCTCGAGACCTTGGCGCTCTCTACCAAGGGAGCGGATTTTTCCTTCATTCTCAAACGCGAGCTGATGGCAGTCCCAGTTTGGGGCTGGTATCTCAAGGGCACCGGGCAAGTTGCCATCGACCGCGCCAAACGCGGCGAGGCATTGCCCGATCTCACCCGGCAAGTGCGTGAGGCGATCGCGCAGGGCCGCCAGATGATTATTTTTCCGGAAGGCACGCGCAAGCCGGCCGGCGCGCCGCCTAAATATAAATCAGGGGTAGGGTATCTTTATACGGACTCGGGAGCGGTCTGCGTGCCGGTCGCGTTGAACACGGGCCTCTATTGGCCGCGCCGCAGTGTTTCGATCCATCCCGGCACGGTCACGATCGCCTTCCTCGACGCAATCGCGCCGGGCCTCGACAAACAGAGCTTTTTGCAGTTATTGGAAGAGCGGATCGAAGCAGCAACAGCCGAACTCATCGCCGAGGCGCTCGCCGCCGACCCTTCGCTAAAGCGCGCGCGCTAGGCCGGCGGTTTCGTAGCGCGAGCCAAGGATGCCAAATTGGGTCATGTGCAACAATTTGGCACGATTACGCGGTCCAGCGGCTGCGGACTGAGTGCATGGACATGAACGCATTTAAATCTTCACGTTAAATGGCGAATGGAACTTATCGCTTTTGCGTCGCGCCGATGATGGATTGGACAGACCGGCACTGCCGGTTCTTCCATCGTATCTTGTCGCGGCGGGCGCGGCTTTACACCGAGATGTTGGCCGCCCGCGCGGTCATGCATGGCGAGCGCGACCGCCTGCTGCGTTTCGA
>JBAUNU010000230.1:0-1902 GCA_049579405.1 Methylocella sp. | reverse complement strand
TCGCCAAGCAATATGTGCAGACGGCGCGGATGAAAGGCTTGAGCGAGCGCCGCGTGCTCTACGGTCATGTCTTTCGCAATGCCATGATGATCGTCGTCTCCGGTTTTCCCGGCGCCATCATCGCCGCCTTCTTCGGCGGTTCCCTCCTCATCGAAACGATATTTTCGCTCGACGGGCTTGGCCTGCTTTCGTTCGAATCGATCGTCAATCGCGATTATCCGGTCGTGTTCGCCGATCTCTATATATTCGCACTGCTCGGCCTTTTCGTGAACCTTCTTTCCGACTTGACTTACATGTGGATCGATCCGCGCGTCGATTTCGAGACGCGGGAGGTTTAGGCCGTGCGCGCCTTCTCGGGGAGCAGTATCGCCGCAAAGCCTCTCGCGCCGCCGCGACAATTTCGTTTAAGTCCGATCAACCGGCGCCGTCTCGAGAATTTCAAAGCCAACAAACGCGGCTATTGGTCTTTCTGGATTTTTCTGTTCTTCTTCGTGCTGTCGCTTTTTTCGGAATTCATCGCCAACGACAGGCCGCTGCTCGTCGTCTACAAAGGCGAGATTTTGGTGCCGATCCTGCATGATTATCCGGAAGAGAAGTTTGGCGGCTTTCTCGCGCAAACCGATTATCGCGACGCGGTGATCGCCAAGGAGATCGCCGGGCATGGCTTCATGATATGGCCGCCGGTCCGCTATTCCTACAAAACCATCAACCGGCAATTGCCGGTGCCGGCACCCTCGCCGCCGACCTGGATGCTGAGCGAAGCGCAGTGCCGCGCCGCCGCGAAACGCTTCGGCAAGGGACAGCCCAATGGCGATTGCAGGGATATTGAATGGAACTGGCTCGGAACCGACGATCAGGGCCGCGATGTCCTTGCCCGATTGCTCTATGGCTTCCGCCTCTCGCTCTTGTTCGGCCTGACGCTGGCGGCAATTTCCTCGGTCGTGGGGATCGCGGCCGGCGCGGTGCAAGGCTATTTCGGCGGCTGGATTGATCTCATCTTCCAGCGCTTGATCGAAATATGGTCGTCGCTCCCGCATCTCTATCTCTTGATCATTATTTCCTCGATCATCACACCAAGCTTCTTCGTGCTGCTCGGCATTCTTTTGTTGTTTTCCTGGGTTTCGCTCGTGCACGTCGTGCGCGCCGAATTTTTGCGTGCCCGGAATTTCGAATACGTCAACGCCGCGCGCGCGCTCGGGCTCTCCAATGGAGCGATCATCGTCAAACATGTCTTGCCAAACGCGACGGTCGCGACCCTGACGTTTCTTCCATTCGTCCTCAATGCTTCGATCACGACGCTGACGGCGCTCGATTTTTTAGGCTTTGGCTTGCCGCCTGGGTCGCCCTCGCTGGGCGAGCTCTTGTTGCAGGGAAAGTCGAACTTGGCGGCGCCTTGGCTCGGCCTCACCGGCTTTCTGGTCATCGCGATCATGCTGTCGCTGCTGGTCTTCATCGGCGAGGCCGTGCGCGACGCCTTCGACCCAAGGAAGACGCTTTTCTAGGAGCGTCGTCCCGTGTGTACGCCTTGTTGGAACCCACGTTTCGCTTTGCAGGATAGTTTTCGTGGCTGACGCCCTTCTCCTCGACGTCCGGGATCTTAAGGTGCTCTTCCGGCAGGGCGGCACCGAGACCCTCGCCGTCGATGGCGTGTCCTTCACGCTGGAGCGGGGGCGCACCCTCGGTCTCGTCGGCGAGTCCGGCTCCGGCAAATCGGTGACCGCCCTTTCAATCGTGCGGCTGCTCGGACGCGCCGCCGGAATTCAAGGCCAAGTGCTGTTCAAGGGCGAGGATCTTCTGGCCTGCCGCGAGGCCCGCCTGCGCGAGATCAGGGGCGCCCACATCACCATGGTCTTCCAGGAGCCGATGACCTCGCTCAATCCCTTGCATACGATCGAGCGCCAA
>JBAUNU010000229.1:0-2616 GCA_049579405.1 Methylocella sp. | reverse complement strand
GCGGCTTCCGCCTTGCGCCCAAAACCGATCGAGCCAAAATAGTGAGCAGTGGCGTGGCGCGGATTGCGCACGGTTCGTCGCCTTGTGCTACAGGCTTAATCCTAGCTTATGCCCCTCGCCGCGGAATTATGTTCAATGTCTCGCTCGGTCCTTCGCGACTCGATCATCCTTGCTGCCCGCGAGATAAACGCCCTCGGAATTAATCAGGGAACGGCTGGCAACATCTCCGTGCGCGATGGAGACGCCATGCTGATCACACCGAGTGGTATCCCTTACACGGCGATGACGCCGGAAATGATCGCTATCGTCTCGCTCGTTGAATCCGATCTAGTTTTTGAGGGACCTCTTGAGCCCTCTACAGAATGGCGTTGCCATCGCGACATCTTGCGTGCGCGAGGAGATGTGAATGCAGTGGTGCATACGCATCCGCTTTACGCGACGACTCTTTCCGTATTGCGGCGCGATATTCCTGCTGCGCACTACATGATCGCGGCGTTCGGCGACAACCGAATCCGTTGTACGGATTACGCGCCGTACGGAACCGCCGAATTGTCCCAACACGCCGTCACGGGTCTTGGGAGAGCGCATGGCGTTTTGCTCGGGAATCATGGAGCGATTGTCACCGGCTCCAACCTGGACAAGGCATTGTGGCGAGCCGTTGAGTTGGAGGCGCTCGCCAAAATCTTTTATCTCGCCTCGCTGGCCGGAACGCCCGTCGTGTTGCCGGATGATGAGATCGCGCGGACGATTGAGAGATTTAAGAACTATGGATTGAAGCCGCCGCGCGACTGTTAAGCCGGCGTCGCGCAAATTTTTGCGAGGTCGGGGAACAATCTCCGCAGCGCCGCTTCGTTCGCGGCGCAAACGCCCCGTTCGGTGATGAGGGCGGAAACCAGACGCGCGGGCGTCACATCGAAGCCGAAATTACGCGCCGGCGAGTCGGTCAAGCGAACGCGCACGGTCTCGCCGTGCTCCGTGCGTCCACAAATATGTGTCACTTCACTTTGATCGCGTTCCTCAATCCGAATTTCCCTTAGGCCATCTCTTATGCGCCAATCGACCGTTGAACTCGGCAGAGCGACATAGAAAGGCACGCTATTATCATGCGCAGCCAGCGCCTTCAGATAAGTGCCGATTTTGTTGCAGACATCTCCTGTACGCGCTGTGCGGTCGCTGCCGACGATGCACAAATCAACGAGACCATGCTGCATCAAATGACCGCCGGTATTATCAGCGATAACTGCGTGTGGGATCGCCTCGCCGAGAAGCTCAAACGCGGTTAGGCTGGCGCCTTGGTTGCGGGGCCGTGTTTCGTCCACCCAGACATGCACAGCGACGCCGGCGCGGGCTGCCTTGTATATCGGCGCGAGCGCGGTTCCCCAGTCGACTGCGCAAAGCCAGCCGGCGTTGCAGTGAGTGAGAATATTCACTGGACGGTCGGGACACCGGAGCGCCGCCGCGCTTATGAGCGCCGCGCCATGTTCGCCGATCGCGTGACAAGATCGTATGTCCTCCTCGGCGATCGCCGCAGCTTCGCTATAAGCAAGCTGGCGCCGCATTGGCGGCGGCGCAGAAAAGAGACGATCGCGCAAGCGGTCCAGCGCCCAACGTAAATTGACGGCGGTAGGCCGCGATCCAAGCAGTTCGGCATAGGCGGTTTCGATGGCCTTGTCCGTCGGGTCTTCGGCGGCGGCGAGCGCCAAGCCATAAGCCCCAGTTACTCCGATCAACGGCGCGCCGCGCACGATCATGTTCTTAATCGCCTCCGTGGCGTCATGAAAAGAGCTGAGCGTTCGCGTCTCGAGAGCGTGCGGCAATTTGGATTGATCGATGACCTCGACGCTTCGCCCATCCGCGTTCAGCCAGATTGTTCGGTAATGGCGGCCGTTTATCTTCATGACTGCAATTTCCAATTCGAGAGTCGGCGGCCGGTGGTAACTAACCTTGGACCGTGGGATCATCAAGGCAAGAATATCTTTCGTTCGCGTACGATCACCGCCGGGATCATTTCGAGCCACCGAAGATCGGCTCCGATCTCATCCAGCGCCGGTCTCCGCCCTGGCGCAAAGCAGAAATTCAGATTGACCCACTACCCCCTTTTCGCGCGACTTGCCCGATCCATCCGCGAGGCCTATATTCATCGGCTCGCCAGGGGTGCTGCCAAAACGGCGGCTGAGATCAAACCCGTAGAACCTGAAGCTGGGTAATGCCAGCGAAGGGACCGGCACGGCAAAGACGAGCCCCGCCTTGGGCCGCTTCGCATCCGCCTCCCGCCTCTGGAACAAGCCCCGAGCGGAGGATCGCGATGAATATTGTGGACAAGCCGCAAGACCTCGTTCCGCGAAGCGTGACATGCGGGCCGTTGCCGGGCTCGAAAAAGATTTATCATCATCCGCGCGGCCGCGCGGACATCGCGGTCCCGTTTCGTGAAATCGCGCTCGATCCTTCCGCGAACGAGCCGCCGGCCAGGGTTTACGACCCCTCGGGGCCCTACACGCAGGACGCGGTTGCAATCGATCTCTCCCAAGGGCTTGCCCCGGTTCGCGAGCCCTGGCTTGCCGCCCGGCAAGGGCTCGACACCCACGCCGGGCGCGCGGTGCGGCCAGAAGATAATGG
>JBAUNU010000228.1:0-3619 GCA_049579405.1 Methylocella sp. | reverse complement strand
GAAGACCTCGAGGCCGTGAACGCCAAGGCGGAGGCGCTGCGCGCCGAGCTCACGCGGGCAATCGAGGAAGACGTGGTGGCGTTCAATTCCGTGATGGCCGCCTATCGACTGCCGCGCGCGACCGACGAAGAGAGAGCCGCGCGGGCCGCGTCGATTCAAGCGGCGCTCAAAGATGCGACGCTCGCGCCCTTGCGCGTTGTCAAAGCCTGTTTCGAGGTCATCCGCCTCGCCGCCGCCGCGGCGGCAAAAGGCAATCTCAATGTCATCAGCGACGCCGGGGCCGCCGTGCTCGCGGCCAACGCGGGGCTCCGCAGCGCGGCGCTGAACGTGCTCGTCAACGCCAAGGCAATCAAGGATCGCGACTTCGCCGAGAAGCAACTAGCCGAAGTCAATGGTCTGCTCGCACAAGCGGCGGAGACGACGGAATCCGTCTATCAGACGGTCAGAACCAAGATCGGCTCGTAAACGTCATGGCCGTCCCCGGATCCAAGTCCGGGGATTGACCCGGCCATCCAGCCACAAAGGCCCGGCATAAAGGGACCATTTGAGTTTGGATGCCCGGCTCAAGGCCGGGCATGACGTGAGAGAGTCAGCCATAGCGCGTCGTCATGGCCGGGCTTGACCCGGCCATCCCCGGGACGACCGCGATAGGAAAGGCTGCCCTTCGTGAAGGGTGGTTATGTCTACATTCATGTCGAACAAACGCGACGGTACGCTCTACGTTGGCGTGACGAACAACCTGTCACGTCGCGTGTGGGAGCATCGCGAAAGCATCATCGAGGGATTCACCAAGCGTTATCGATTGAAACGCCTCATCTACTACGAACCTTATGACGATATCCGCAACGCTCTGCAGCGCGAGAGGAACTTGAAGCATTGGCCCCGCATGTGGAAGCTCGCCCTGATCCACGAGATGAACCCGGATTGGGCAGATCTCTATGAACGGCTGAATTGGTAAACTTTGGGACGGCAACATCATGCCCGTTCCCGGATCTCGAAAACAACGACCCAAGATACCGCTCGTCATGGCCGACCCCGGACTTGATCCGGGGATTGACCCGCGGCCATCCAAACACCAGAAGCGAGAGATCATCGGTGGGGCCTCGCGGGCAATGGCCCGCCGTCAGGCAGAGAACCCATACCGAAGCCGTCCTTGCGAGGAGCGAAGCGACGAAGCAATCAAGGGCACCAAGCGCCTCTGGATTGCTTCGCCTGCGGCTCACAATGACGGCCGGAGCCACGACCTTTTTGCGCGTCCAAGTATGACGCCCAAATCATGAGTCATCGCAAGCTTACCGCCGAAGGCGCCGAGGGTCCCGGCGCGACGAAGCCCGTGCCCGCCAGCTTGAACACCACGCCGCCCATTCTCGACGGATCGTCACCTGACGCCGTGCCATAGAGATTGCCGGCGCTGTCGGCAATCAGGCCAGCTGTGGGATATGCCCCGTCGCCGCAGCCAGGCAAACTGCAGAAGGCGTGCAGCACCGTCTCGGTCCCGCCCGGCGAGAGCTTGAACACCACGCCGCATCCGGGCGGGGGGCATCCAGTCGCGCCGCCACCCATTGTCGTGCCATAGAGATTGCCGCTGGCGTCGGCAATCAGGCCGGCCTCGGGCAGTTCCCCGTCGTCGCCGCCCGCAAAGGAGTGGAGCACCGTCTCGGTCCCGCCCGGCGAAAGCTTGAACACCACGCCGCAGAATCCTGGCCCGGGGTAGCTGCATTCCGACCCGCCGCCCTCGTATGTCGTGCCATAGAGATTGCCGGCCCTGTCGGCGATGAGGCCGCCAAGGGGTAAAGCCCCGTCGCTGCAGCTAGGCAAACTGCAGAAGGAGTACAGCACCGTCTCGGTCCCGTTCGGCGCGAGCTTGAACACCACGCCGCCATCCGACGCGCCGCCATAGCTTGTCGTGCCATAGAGATTCCCCTTGCTGTCGGCGATGAGGCCGCCTGGACCAGCCCCGTCGCTGCCGGCAAACGTATGCAGCACCGTCTCGGTCCATTTTGTCGCGGGAAGAATGGGCGGCGAGAGCTTGAACACCACGCCGCATCCTACCCCGCCGCATCCCGACCCGCCGCCACCTCCCGTCGTGCCATAGAGATTGCCATGTCTGTCGGCAATCAGGCCAGCTCCGGGACCAGCCCCGTCGCTGCAGCCGGGCTTACCGCAGAAGGAGTACAGCACCGTCTCGGTCCCGCCCGGCGAGAGCTTGAACACCACGCCGTCATTCGCCGCGCCGCCGCCCGGTGTCGTGCCATAGAGATCGCCGGCGCGGTCGGCAATCAGGCCGGAAACGGGATTAGCCCCGCCGCGGCAGCCAGGCAAACTGCAGAAGGAGTGCAGGACCGTCTCGCTCCCGCCCGGCGAGAGCTTGAACACCACGCCGCATCCTAGCCCGTTGCATTCCGACCCGCCGCCCTGATTTGTCGTGCCATAGAGATTGCCGGCGCTGTCGGCAATCAGGCCGGCAAAGGGAAAAATCCCGTCGCCGACCCCACCCGTAAAGGAGTGCAGCACCGTCTCGGTTGGCGCGGCGGAGGCGCTGCCTGCCGCCGCCACGGCCAGCGCAGCGCAAAGGGCCGCAAATCCCCGCGCGAAGTGGGGCAATCTTCTCTTGGCTTTGTTGGTTTGCATCAAAACCTCCCTTAAGTATGCTTATGAATCTGTCGCTTTTCATCATTTTTCGGTCGACGCCGCGATGAGGTGCCGCAGCTGGAAAGCGCCCGGTTACTTTAACTGATTCAATTCGTTCCCGCACCCCCTATTCGGGGGGTGTCTTCGCGGATTTCCCCGTCGTCATCGCGTCCGCGATGTTACGCACACAACTTGCGCGATCCAAAAGTTAACTTCACTGAAACCATGGCGGCGTCTTATCGCGCTGTTTGGATCGCAGAGTCGCCTTATGGGCTGGCGGGAGTGGGACGCACTGCGCACAACGCATGCCCGCGAGTTGGATCTAGGCTCGGTTTTCGAAGCCGCCGCCACCCGGAAACGGTGGTTGATCGGGTTGCCGCTCGCCGCTCTGGTAGTCACCGGCGCCGTGCTGGGCTTAACCGCCTTGCGCCGTTACGGTAGGCTCCGCCGTCACGCAGCTTATAATGCCAAAATGGGGTATTCGGCCGGCCGCCGTAATCCCCGGGATTGGTTGAGGCGCTGCGCTTCAGGCTAATGAGAGACGTGGTCTGCATTGGGGCAGCCACAAGCATCAGATGGAGAAGCGCGAGCCATGACCCATCATGCCGGACTGGACGGGCATGTGAAGACTCTGACGGGCCCAGAAGCGCCGGACTCTACGGACCGCCCGGAAGCTGTTGCAGGACAAGGCCATCACCATCGGGAATGACATCCGGGGCTTGCTCCGCAACTTCGGGCTCAAAGTCGGCGGCACCGGCGTGGTCAAGTTCGACGAACGGATCCGTGAGCTTGTCGAGGGCATGCCCGGACTCATCGAGATCATAGAGCCAATAGATCGCTCGTTGCTCTTTCGTGCACATCGCGAATCAACCAGTTGCAAATGCCGTGAATCATGCAACCATACCGAGCGCAACACCCTTTTGAGACAGGCTTTTAGCCACCGAGGCGCCGACGCCGCCCTCTTGGAATTGCCCAACAACATAGAGGG
>JBAUNU010000227.1:0-1792 GCA_049579405.1 Methylocella sp. | reverse complement strand
GATTTTTTCGTCGCGTGGCAAGGCCCCCAGGACCGGGATTCCGAGCGTTTCGATGGCTTCGCTGGCGAGGCGGCGATGACGCGGGCTAGCCACCCGGTTCAAGACCACCCCGGCGATTTTTATGCGCGCATCGAAGCTGGCGCAGCCGTTCACAATCGCCGCCGCGGTTTGCGATTGTCCGGTGGCGTCGATCACAAGCAGGACCGGCCAGCCTAGCGCCGCCGCGACATCGGCGGACGAGCCGGTCCGGCCAGGCTCCCCCGCTACTCCGTCGAAAAGCCCCATGACGCCTTCGCAGAGGACAAGGCCGCAAGCCTCGCCAGCGGCAACGGCCAGAGCGCCGAGAAGGGTGGGACACATCGCCCAACTGTCCAGATTGAAGCTTGGTTTGCCCGTCGCTGCGGCATGAAAGGCCGCGTCGATATAATCCGGCCCGCATTTTGCGCCGGCCACGGTGAGGCCCGCGTTCCGGTAAGAGCGCAGGAGCCCAAGGGTCAGCATGGTCTTGCCGCTGCCCGAGCGCGGCGCGGCGATGACGAGACCGCGTGCTAGAATATTGCCGTCATGGCCGGCGAGGTTCACGAGAAGGCGTTTCCTTTCCAATGAGCGAGCCCGAGGAGCCGCAGTCCCGGAAGGCGAACTTGCGCAAGGGCTGGACGACCGGCGCCTGCGCCGCCGCCGCCACGCGGGCAGCCTATGAGGCGCTCGTTTGCGGCCAATTTCCCGGTACCGTCGCGATCACCCTGCCGGGCGGCGCGCGGCCGTCCTTTGCGCTGGCATTGGAAGAGCTTGGCGAGGGGTTCGCGCGCGCGGGAATCATCAAGGACGCGGGCGACGACCCCGACGTGACACATGGCGCGCTGGTGATCGCGCGGGTGTCCCACGGCCCACCCGGATCGGGCGTGGCGTTTCGCGCCGGAGAGGGAGTAGGCACCGTTACCCGCGCGGGCCTGCCCTTGGCCCCGGGAGAACCGGCGATCAATCCGGCGCCCCGCCGGATGATCGAAGCCGCGATTTGCGAGGTGGCCCGGATGTATGGTCTTGCCGGAGACGCGAGCGTCGAAATCTCGATTCCAGGCGGCGAAAAAATCGCCGAGCGAACGCTCAACGGGCGGCTTGGCATCGTCGGCGGCCTCTCGATTTTGGGCACGACGGGGGTTGTCGTGCCCTATTCCTGCGCGGCATGGATCGACACGATACATCGCGGGATCGATGTCGCCCGCGCGGCCGGGCTTTCCCATATCGCCGGCTCGACCGGCTCGACTTCGGAAGCCGCCGTCAAGGCGCTGCATGGATTGCCGGAAATTGCATTGATCGAGATGGGCGATTTTGTCGGCGGCATGCTGAAATATCTCCGCACGCACGAGGTCGCCAAAGTGACGATCGCGGGCGGCTTCGCCAAAATGACAAAGCTCGGCCAAGGCCTTCTCGATCTCCACGCGCGCCGTGGCGAAGTCGATTTTTCCTGGCTCGCGGCGCGCTGCGCGGAAGCCGGCGCCAGTGCCAACATCGTCGCGCATGCGCAAACCGCGAATAGCGCTAGGGGAGTCCTGGACCTCGCCAGCGCGGAAAACTTCGACATCGGGGCGCCGGTTGCGGAGGCGGCTTGGCGCACGGCTGCGCACGCTCTGCGCGGCAGCGCCATTGCGCTCGAAATCGCGGTTTTCGACCGCGACGGCCATCTTCTCGCGCGAACGCCGTTCCTTCCGGTTCATTGAGGTTTGCCCCGGAAACGGCGCTGGTAGCCTTTGCCATAGAGCGCGCTTGGGCGAAAATCGCCGGGCGCCAAGAC
>JBAUNU010000226.1:0-3035 GCA_049579405.1 Methylocella sp. | reverse complement strand
CTACAAGCCCACCCATTACGCCATAGCTCTTTACTATGTAACGGGAATAAGGCGTCGCGCCTTTGGTTCTTTCCAAAGCAAGAGACCTCATTGCTGTTAAGGTCAGGAAATCGCCGGGCAACATTCAATTCCAATCGTCGAGGACAAGCTTTTGGCAAGATCGATGGACCACAGCGTCGAAGCCGATCGGGCTGTTCCCCCTAAATTTTATAAGCGGTGCCAGAAATAATTCACATTCTGTATGTTAAAAGCTCTCGCATCGGCTAAATGAGAGAATCTCACATGTTGTTAGAGCAGCACGAGGGTCGATTCGAGCTTCCGGCAAATGCTCTCGGCAAAGCCTTCGAACCGGTTGCGGCCGAATTGCGGTTGGTCGACGTCGCGGATTTCATCGCCTATATCCACGCCGGAAAGTTCGCCAATATTCAGGACATCGTAAATTCGTCGGTGGAACTGTTTTTTAAACCCGGAACATTGTCGTTCGGTTGGGACGCGCAATTCGAAGTGAGTTGGGATAGGTTGCCCGTAATTACTCTAGACATGGAGTTTCGACACCGCTCAGTGTGGCTCGTCTTCAAACTCATCTTGCGCGCGCTCCAAACGAACGTGACTGTCGAGTATCTTTCGGTGGGTGCAACTTCTGGCGACCCAAGGCAAGATATGGCGGCGCTGATCGAAACGATAGTCGACGCGCGGCTAAGTTCACACGGTCATTAATTCAAACTGCGACGTCGATATTGCCGCCGTCGCTCGCGAGAATGACGTGCGAGGTCTTGAAGATCGCCAGGACTTGCGCGTCTTTCGCGGCCCCGGCCTCGTCGGCTCCCTCGCGGGTGACAACCGCGGTGATGGTCTTGCCGCCACCGATATCGATGGTGACCTCGCTATCAGCGCCGTCATCGGTACGGTGAACCACGGTTCCCGCGATTTTATTGCGCGCCGAGATGCGTGGCGCCGCGCTTTTTTGCGCAAGCATGACCGAAGACGCATTGACCATCGCGAGGCACCAGAGGCCTGGCGCGAGACCCAGTTCATTCACGCTCGCATTGGTAACGGCCGTGGTGATCATGAGGCCGGGCGAAACTTCGAGCTTTACTTCGATATTGATGGGAGCTCGCGTGATTTTCACAACCTTGCAGAAAAGCGCATTGCGGACACTGAGTTTCAGGCCGATGCCCCAAAATAGAAGGTCTTGGTCATTCTCCAAGCCTTCCGCCGCGATCGCCGTCGAAATACGGCCGAGTTTTTCTTCGAGACGGCGGAAGGCCAGGATCAACCGCCGCCCTTCCTGGGTCACTTCGGCGCCGCCGCCATGCGAACCGCCGGTGCGGGTGACGAACGCCGGGCGCGGCAGAAGATTATTGATAGCATTGACCGCGTCCCAGGCGGTCTTGTAGCTGAATCCTGTTATTTCCGCTGCCTTGGTGATGCTCTTGTGCTCCATCACGGCTTCGAGCAGGCCGATGCGCTCGCGTCCGGCAAGAAGCCGTCCGTCGGCGCGCCAGGCCAGCAAGCTATCGATCTCTCCTAGCAAGTTACGCGCCACTCGGTCCCACCCAAATTCTGCCCGATGCCGGGAATTGTCATCCGCGACTCCAATATAATGCAAGTTTCGCCCCGTTATCATTGCGCATTCCGGCATGGCCCTATCGCGCGAGCCGGAGCAAACCAACTGTCGAGCATCCGTTCAACCGTAAATCTTTGCGATTTTGCCGAATCCGCCGCGGCCGAAACTATTCTTATGCGGCATGGCCAATTGGACAGAAAGCTTGGAACGCCATAAGTGAGGGAGAGCGCAGAGACGCACATTGGTCCCAATCTCAAACTTGGCTCTTAGCTTGGTAACCGGCAAGCTCCGGGAAACGCGGAGGAGGCTCGCGCCCCGATAAAACCCATGACGCCGGCTGGCCGTCGGCGCGTCCCGCGAGTTTGTCTATGTGACCACGTTTTTTTTGAGCCACTCCTCATATCTCGATCACGATACCGGGCCCGGTCATCCGGAACGCGCTGACCGTATCCGGGTGATAACGGAGGCCCTCGAACACGAGCGCTTCGCGGCGCTTATCCGGGCGGATGCCCCCGGAGTTGACCGCGCGGCGATCTTGGGTGTTCACCCAGCGGTCTATGTTGACGCGATCGAGGCCGCGACTCCGTCACGCGGAAGGGTCCACCTCGATCCAGACACGGTGATGAGCGCGCGAAGCTTTACCGCGATCGGTCATTGCGTCGGCGCCGCCACGGCGGCTATCGACGAGGTCATGCGCGGGCGCGCCAAAAATGCCTTTGTCGCGCTGCGTCCTCCGGGCCATCATGCCGGGACCGCCTCGCCGATGGGGTTTTGCTTCTTCAACAATGCGGCGATCGCGGCCCGCCACGCGCAAGCCGCGCACGGCGCCGAACGGGTGGCAATTCTCGATTTCGACGTGCATCACGGCAATGGGACCCAGGCGATCTTTTGGTCCGACCCGTCGGTGCTCTATGCCTCGACGCATCAAATGCCGCTGTTTCCCGGCACCGGCGCACGCGGCGAACGTGGCGAGCATGACAATATCGTCAACGCGCCGCTTAGGGCGGGCGACGACGGCGAGATGTTCCGGGAGGCGGTGGAAACAAGGCTTCTTCCCCGGATTGACGCGTTTCGCCCGGATTTGATCGTCATCTCGGCCGGGTTCGACGCGCATCGTCTCGATCCGCTCGGCGGTCTCAACCTTGTCGAAGCGGATTTCGCCTGGGCGACGGCGCGGCTGATGGGGATTGCCGAAAGACACGCAAAGGGCCGCATCGTCTCGGTTCTCGAAGGCGGCTATCACCTCGAAGGGCTCGCCCGTTCTGCCGCCGCGCATGTCGAAACGCTGATGGGGGCGTGATCGACCGGAACGATGCGCAAATCGTACCCGGCGACAGGGCTTTCAAACCATATTCGCGGCATCATGCGGCATCATGCGGTCGTCCCAAAAGGCGGCGGGCGGGTTTTCGAGACAAATGTCCGCACCCTGCTTTCAGGGCCAGGAGGCTCTGGCTTCAATGGTCTTGCC
>JBAUNU010000225.1:0-3205 GCA_049579405.1 Methylocella sp. | reverse complement strand
GGCCTGACCGGGGAACCGGTCAAGGAGCGGTTGCTCGATGTTCTGATGCGCCGCCTCGACGCATTGTCACCTTACAAGCTCGGCCTCGAGTCCATTTCCGACTGGACGCGGCGCGATCCGCTGGCGGCCGCCGCCATCAACCGTGTGGTTGTCAATTCGATGCGTTTCATGCTGGAGGCGGCTGGAATTGAATCCGAGGGCCCGGTCGGCGCCTTCAAACTGCAAGGGCTCGCGCTTGCCTGGATGCGGGTTTTGCGGGTTTGGTTTCGCGACGACGATCCGGGGCTTGCCTCAACCATGGCGGCGCTCGATCGCGAATTGGCCAAGGGCGGCGGTTTTGTCGCACGGGCGGAGGATTTGAACCGGCTCGTCTCGCCTTTGTTTTCGCTGGCGCGTTCCTTGTTCGCGCGCAGGCCCAGTCGCGGGCCGTCCCACCGCGGCGGTCCCGGCGAGAGCAAGGACGAGCCGTCGGCCTCTTGAGGCGCAAGCACTTTTCAACTATTTTTAGGGCACCGGCCCATCGTGCCGCGACCATTCCCAGGGCGCGAGTTCGGTGATCCTTGGCGCCGCGGGGCGGCCATTCCCGAGCCGTCCAAACTTGCCACGCTTGAGCCTCTCGGTAACCCAAAATCTGACCGAGGGCGCGGCGAGCGCCAGTCCCGCCAAATCGGAAACAAAACCGGGCAGGATCAGCAACACCGCTCCGAGCCCGGCCAGCGTGCCGTCGAGGACCGCTTCCCTCGATAAACCGCTCTGTTCGCTGGCTCTCCTCGCCACCGCCTGCCGCAACCGCAGAACAGCCGATAGCCCGACGCGACGCAACGTGCTAAGACCGGCGAGGGTCGTCAGAATGCAAGCGAGAATGGCACCGGATATGCCGATCAAGTGAACCACCGCCGCGAAGGCGGCGAGTTCCGCCCCGAGCCAAAGCGCGAGGTAGGTTACGAACAGAACCGGCAGCCGCACGATAGGTTGACGCATCTTGGTGCCGTTCGATCGAAGGCGAAGCATAAAGACCCCGTGAAGACTGGACTTTGGCTTTTCTCACCCCAAATAGATAACATGAAAATAGCACAATCAAGGCCCAACAGGGTCCGGCTCGGAAATCAAGCAGCGCCTCGATGCAAAACTCCTTCGATATGACGACGATTGTTTTCGCGCTTCTCGCCGCTTTCGTGGTGTGGAAGCTGCGCTCCGTCCTCGGCACCCGCAATGGCGCCGAAAAACCGCCCAGCAATCCATTCGCGAGGCGCGCGCCCGGCGGTTCTGGACCGCGGCACGCGGATCCGGGCAGCGGCGACGCTGGTAATCGAGTCATCCCCCTGCCTGGAGCGGCCGAGCCTCCGGCTGCGATTGCGCCGGCGAGGGACGATAGATGGAAACCATATGCCGAGCCCGGTTGGAAGGCCTGGGCGGGGCTCGACACGATCGCAGCCCGCGATCCGGCATTTGCCATCAAGCCCTTTGTCGACGGCGCCAAATCCGCGTACGAGATGATTGTCACCGCATTCGCGGAAGGGAACCGCGAGGTTTTGCGAAACCTTTTGTCCCCCGGGGTTTTCGATAGCTTTGCTGCTGCTCTCGGCGAGCGGGAGAAGCGCGGCGAGAAGGTTACGACGGCCTTCGTATCGATCGACAAGGTCGTGATTGACGATGCGGGGGTGAATGGCCGGACCGCCGAAATCAAAATCCATTTCACCGCCCAGATGATCACCGCGACACGCGACCAGGGCGGGACGGTGATCGATGGAAGCCCGGACAAAGTCGTGCAAATCGACGATATTTGGACGTTCGCCCGGGACATCGGTTCCCGCGATCCGAACTGGAAACTCGTAGCGACCGAAACCGCGCATTGAGCGGCCACGCTTGGCGGTAGGTTTTACTACCCCTATCGCGCCGGTTTCCGTGCCAGGAATACAAGAGCGGCGGGATTTGTTGCTCACCCCCCTATCGTTCGCGAATCTCGCTGATTTCGGACAGGACGATCATCTTGAGGCGTTCCAAGTTTTCGCGCGATCCTGCGCGGCAATCGCCGCGAAAAAAGGCCCTTTACGAAATGGTGCTCCCCCCACCCTCGCACTTAATGCCATCGCACATCAGGCGCTCCGCCAAGAGGTTCGGGAGCCCGTGCAAGCGAGGCGGTTTTTCGAACGCCGTTTCCGGCCCTGCCGCGTGTCCGCATGCGCCGGGGGGCGCAACGCCGGCTTTCTAACCGGCTATTACGAGCCCATTGTCGAAGGATCGTCGCTGCGCACGCGCAATTTCACGGCGCCGGTGTACTCCCGGCCGGACAATCTCAATGCCCTCACGCCCTATCCGGAGCGCGCGGCGATCGAGGCGGGAGCCATTGAGCGGCACGCGGCGCCAATCGTCTGGCTGCGCGACCCGGTCGAGGTGTATCTCGTCCAGGTGCAAGGCTCGGCGCGCGTTCGCCTCGAAGATGGTGGACTGCTGCGGTGCGTCTATGCCGGACGCAATGGCCGTCCCTATACCTCGATCGGCCGCATTCTGATCGATACCGGCGAAATCGCCGAAGCCGATATGTCGCTTGCCACCCTCAAGCAATGGATTCGCGCGCACGGCCAAAATCCTGGAGACGCGGGCGCGGCGCTGATGCATCGCAACGGATCCTATGTTTTCTTCTCGGCTCACGAGGAATGCGAGCCGCCCTGCGGCCCGATCGGCGGCCAAGGGATAAACTTGACGGCATTACGGTCGATCGCCGTCGACCGCGCGATCTGGACTTACGGATTGCCTTTCTGGATTGCCGCCGATCTGCCTTGGCGCGATTCGTCCCCCTCGCCGTTCCGGCGCCTAATGATCGCGCAGGACGCGGGCTCCGCCATCACTGGTCCCGCCCGCGCCGATATTTCCCTCGGCTCAGGGGATGACGCGGGCGCGCGGGCAGGCGATATTCGGCACGCGGGCGACATCGTCGTACTTCTGCCCGCCGGAGAGGCGCCGGACCCGTGAATGATAACTGCCGTTCCCCCGGCAAGCCCCGGCTCCGGCGGCTGAGTGCGGAAGAGATCGAGCTCTGGCTCAACGTGACGCGGGGCGTCGCGCGCCGGCCGGGAAGCGGTTTGCCGCCGCTTCCTCTGCTGCGAAACGACGTGAAGCTTCAGGCGAGCGTGGCCGAAAACAATCCGCCCAAAGGAGCCAGCGCCGCGACGCCTGCTTCGCCGCGCAACGCTCCTCCCCCGCT
>JBAUNU010000224.1:0-6879 GCA_049579405.1 Methylocella sp. | reverse complement strand
CCCAATCGGCAAGAAATTGCGGCCAGGTCTCTTCGGCTTCCCCCACGAAAATGACATTGGCCAACGAGCCGAAATAATCCTCCTGCACGCTGACCCACGGACCGCCGACAACCGTGAAGCAGCCCCGTCCTTTCAATTCCTTGAGAATTTCAGTCATACGGAATCTCTGCACCGTCATTCCCGTAAGGCCGACGATGTCGGCCTTGGCACAAAGAGCAAAATCGATATCTTCGACATTCTCATCGATCAACGTGATTTTGTGCTCCGCGGGTGTCAGAGCCGCAAGCAAGGGCAGGGCTGAAACCGGCATATTCGCGCGCTTTCCAGATATGGCACATAGGTGGATGGCGTGCTCCATACCCCAATAGCTCGCCTCGAAACGTGGATTGATCAGCACGATTTCGACCATGTTCATAACTCCGCAAATGGTGGTCCAAGACGAGTTTAGAACACGTTTGGATAGATATATTCCGCGATGATGCGTTGGAGCAAAAAAACCAGCAAAAGCAAAATCATGGGCGAGATATCTATGCCGCCGAGATTGGGCACCGTTCCCCGGATCGGGCGCAGCAGCGGTTCCGTCAACGCGGTCACCAGGTTCCAAATCGAGCGCACGACGTCGTTCCAACGGTTGACGACGTTGAAGGCGACGAGCCACGATAGGATCACCGCGGCGATAATCACATAGGTATAAAGCTGCAAAACTACTAAAAGGACGTCGAGAATAGCACGCATTGGAACTCCGGCCCGCTTGCCTGGACTAAGCTCGTTTACGCGGCCCGGGCCTCGCTGGCAAGTGGGCCGGGCAAGTCCCTTGATGTATGTCTAGGCCCGGCCGCCGCCAGCGGCAACCTTGCATGCGCTTTGCCACTCGCGTAAACAGCGGTTTTGGGGGCTGTAGCTCAGATGGGAGAGCGCTGCAATCGCACTGCAGAGGTCAGGGGTTCGAGTCCCCTCAGCTCCACCATCCAAAACCGGAACGCTTTGCTGTACCGCCTGCATCGTCCGTTTTCGCATGTTCGTACCAGATGAAAATCATGTCGAATTACGCCAACCCAGCTAATTTCTTACGGCTTGCCAGGGTGTTCGTCCCGTTATCGGCGACGCTCACGGCGCTCTCGCTCGGCGTTGGCCTTTATCTCGCATGGTTCGTCGCCCCTCCCGATTATCAGCAAGGCGAGACGGTCCGGATCATGTATCTGCATGTGCCCGCGGCCTGGCTTGCCATGTTGATCTATATCGTCATGACCGCAGCGGCGCTCGGCACGCTGGTCTGGCGCCATCCGCTCGCCGATGCGGCGCAAAAGGCGGCGGCGGCGCTTGGCGCCAGCTTCACCTTGCTTTGCCTTGGCACCGGCTCGCTCTGGGGCAAGCCCATGTGGGGCGCTTGGTGGGTCTGGGATGCGCGCCTTACCTCGGTTCTTGTGCTTTTCATGATCTATCTCGGCCTCGTGGCGTTGTGGCGCACGATCGAGGATCCGGGCAAGGCCGCCCGCGCCGCCGCGATATTCACCCTGGTCGGCGCGGTCAACATTCCGATCATCAAATTTTCCGTCGATTGGTGGAACACCCTCCATCAGCCGGCCTCGGTCTTCCGTCTCGGCGGTCCCGCGATCGCGCCTTCTATGCTGTGGCCGCTCGTGGTGATGGCGCTCGCCTTCAGCTTTCTTTTTGTCACGCTTTATCTCATGGCGATCCGCAACGAGATTCTCCGCCGGCGCCTGCGCCGCCTGTCGATCCAGGCGGCGGGCGCGCAGGAGCAGGGCCGCGTGGGCGCGTCATCCGCCTGGGAGGCCGCTTATGAGCCATGATCCGCACTTTGGCTTCGTCGTCGCGGCCTATGCCCTTGCCTTTGTGATCGTGGCCGGAATGATCGTGACGATCTTGGCCGATTACATGCGCTTGCAACAGGCGCTTTCGGCATTGTCGCGTGGGACCCGCCAAGACCCGGATATTGGCCGTGGGGGTCCGCCAAACCCGGACCCTGAAAGCTTCGAATAGATGGCGGAAAGCGTGCCACAGCGAGAAGTGGAACCGCCTGCCACGCGGCGGCCGCCTCTCGTTTTTGTCCCCTTGGTTCTTTTCGCCGCGCTAGCGGCACTGTTCGTGATGCGGCTCTATTCCGGCGATGCCTCGCTTCTGCCGTCCGCGCTCATCGGCAGGCAAGTCCCGGCATTCGCCCTGCCGCCTGTCGAAGGTGTGCCGGACAAGCCGGGATTTTCGGATGCGGATCTCCGCCAAGGCAAAGTGACGCTCGTCAATGTCTTTGCCTCCTGGTGCGGGCCTTGCCACCAGGAGCATGAGCTGATCATGCGGTTATCAACGGACCCCGCTCTTGCCCGCGCGGGCGTGCGCTTGTTCGGGCTTGCCTACAAGGACGAGCCGGCAAACATCAGAGGCTTTCTCGCCGAGGCGGGCGACCCCTTCGCGAAAATCGGCGCCGACCGCAACGGGCGGACCGCGATCGACTTTGGGGTCTATGGCGTGCCCGAAACGTTTGTCGTCAAGGGCGACGGCACGATCGCCTACCGTTTCGTCGGACCGATCAGCGAGGAGAGCTATCGGCAAGTGATCTTGCCCGAGATTGAAAAAGCGCTGCGCTGACCGCGCGCAAACCCAGGGCGCGTTCCAGGCTGAGCGCGGTGACGCCGTTTGAGGCGGTACGATGGATTGAAGCGTTCTGCAAGATGGGGAAAATTCTCTATTGGCTGTCTTCGAGCCCGCCAATATGTTTTTGGCTGTAGAGCTGGACGCCGAGTTGTTTGATGAGCTCCAATTGTGTCTCCAAAAAATCGATGTGCTTTTCCTCATCGATGAGCAGCTCGTCGTAGAGCTCCTTGGAGACGTGGTCGTGGGCGGAAAAGCAATATTCCGCCGCCTCAGTGTAGAGCGCTCGCGCGGAAAGCTCGGTGTCGAGGTCACACCGAAGAATTTCCTCCACTGATTGTCCGACCCGCAGCGGGTCGAGGACTTGGAGGTTAGGGAATCCTTCCAGAAAAAGAATACGAGCGGTTAAGCGATCGGCATGGTGCATTTCCTCGATCGACTCTCCGCGCCATTTCTTCGCCAGATCTTTATAGCCCCAATTATCGAAGATACGATAATGGAGCCAATATTGATTGATGGCTGTCAGCTCGCTGCGCAGGCTGCGATTGAGATAGTCGAGGACTCGGTCGTCGCCCCTCATCGTTCCAGGCTCCCTCAACGCGTGCGGTCATGCCGTCGACGCCGCGATGTCGGGCGCGGGGCGACACCGCCATGCTTCATATCGGCGGATCTTCATATAGACGGATAAACGGCGCCCGGAAAGAGGCGCCGTGTGGGCGGCATGGAAAGGGAAAGGCGGCTCGAGGCCGAGGCGCGAAGATGCGAATGGCCTACACCGGGCACAACCGGATAGCATCCGTCTCGCAAGCCTCGCGGGACGAGCCGCCGGGCGCCGCCCCGGCTTTGGCCTCATTGATGATCGTCCGGACGGTCGCGATGCAACGCCCGCAATTTAGACGGCAGCCGAGACATTCGTAGACCGCGAATGGCGTGCGTTCGCACGCCCCCCTAGCCAGGGCCGCCCTTATCTCTGAGTCGGTAACGACATTGCAGGAACAAACGATCATCGGGCACCAAGCATGAAGCCAAGGGATGCGCGGGAAAGCGGCTACCTAACTCGTTGCCTGATAATTCGCAAGACCAGAATGGCATATTACAATCGTTCCAAATGAGAATGGCGGCTTCACCTAGATTAGAGTTACTCGAAACAACGGTTTGACAGTAAGCAGGAATTTGGCCTCTGCCGCCGTGGCTGCTCCGGTGTGGCCAAGATATCCTGCCGGTTCGAAACATATGCCGAATCACCTGTTTCAAAAAAATCCGAGATGCGGTCGACGGGCGAGAGAGACGGCTTTTTCTCGAAGTTTCGCCTTAACCTATGCGGGGATGATCACGCTTTCGGGACGCTACGCGGAGGGCGCTCGCCGGCCTTGGCCTTAAGCCCGGCGATCGGGTCGCCGCGCAGGTGGAAAATCAGCCGAGCGCTCATGCTTTATCTCGGCGCGATCCGCGCCGGGGCGATTTTTCGGCCCCTCGACACCCCCTATACAAACGCCGTACTCGCTTATTTTCTCGGCGACGCGGCGCCGAAACTCCTTGTCTGCGATCCAACAAGGCGCGACGGCTTGGCGCCGGTCGCGGCTAGGGCTTGCGCGGGGGCGATCGCAACGCCCGGTGCGGATGGTCGCGGGTCGTTGCCGGATCGATGCAAGAGCGGGTTTTCGTGATAGTCAACACGATGCCTTTCAGCGGCGGAAAAATCATCTTCATGCCGAAATTCGATCCGGGCGAATGCTTGATGCTGTGATGGCAGCAAGCTACTGTGGAGCGTTCTTTCCATACACGAGAAGTTCGAAGTGTAGAGGCTCGACGGTCGACGCGCCGATGGGGCCGGTTCTAAGAGAGGCGATCATCATCGCCTTCCGCAACTACGCCTTGCTTCCCCTCGACGACTGCCTCTATGCCGGACGTTAAAGGAACCGCAAAACGGACACGTAACTTCGCCATCCGCATGGCCGCCACGAGGACGGCGACGGAAGCCTAAATAACGCATAGAAATAACCTCAATCTAAGTTACTGTAGTTTCATGTTGTGTTAATATGTAACTCATATTATACTGTACGCTCGCCGGATTGTCAAAGAACCTCGCGATACCTGAAATCCGGATCGAGGCAACATCGTGCAGGGACCGTCCATTACTCGGAGTGGTGGAAAGCCGGACCAGCGGCCGCCTTCACTTCGCGCCGGCGGGCATGAAGAATCCACTCGGTGTAGCCATTTGGCTGCGCGCGGCCCTTAAAAATCAGATCCGCCGCCGCTTGAAAGGCATGACCGTCGAGCTCGGGCGCCATCGGCCGGTAGAGCGGATCGCCGGCATTTTGCTTATCGACGACTTCAGCCATCCGCTGGAGCGTGTCCATCACCTGTTCCCGCGCGACAATCCCATGATGCAGCCAATTGGCGATGTGCTGGCTTGAAATTCGCAATGTGGCGCGGTCCTCCATAAGGCCGGTGTCATGGATATCTGGCACCTTGGAACAGCCGATGCCCTGATCGATCCAGCGCACGACATAGCCCAAAATGCCCTGGCAATTGTTGTCGAGTTCGGCCTGAATGTCTTCCTTGGCCCAGTTCGCCCGGCCAATTGGAATCGCGAGAAGATCGGAAAGTTGCGGCGGGCTGCGCCGGGCGAGCTCTTTCCAGCGGGTCGCGACATCGACCTTGTGATAATGCACCGCGTGCAAGACGGCGGCCGTTGGCGAGGGCACCCAGGCGGTATTCGCCCCGGCAAGCGGATGCACGATCTTCTGCGCGAGCATATCGGCCATCCGGTCCGGCGCGGCCCACATGCCCTTGCCGATCTGCGCCCGCCCAGGCAACCCGCAGGCGATGCCAACGTCGACATTGGCATTCTCGTAGGCGGCGATCCAATCGGTGTTCTTCATGTCGTTCTTGCGGACCATCGGACCCGCTTCCATGGACGTGTGAATCTCGTCGCCGGTGCGGTCGAGAAAGCCGGTATTGATGAAAAACACGCGGCCGGCCGCCGCCGCTATGCAGGCCTTGAGATTGACGGAGGTGCGCCGCTCCTCGTCCATGATGCCGATCTTGATCGTATGCCGGGGCAGCGCCAGCATGTCCTCGACTCCAGCAAAAAGCGCATCGGCGAGCGCGACTTCAGCCGGCCCGTGCATTTTTGGCTTCACGATGTATATCGCGCCGCCGCGGCTGTTGCGCGGACCCTTGACACGCTTGAGGTCGTGGATCGCGATCAGCGAGGTGACCGCGGCGTCCAAAATGGTTTCCGGGATTTCGTTCCCCGCGGAGTCGAGCACCGCGCCGGTTTCGATGTGATGGCCGACATTGCGCACCAGCAACAGGGCGCGCCCATGCAAGGTCATCGGGGCGCCATCCCGGCTAATATAGCTGCGATCCTCCGCAAGCCGCCGCTCGACGAGCAACCCGTTCTTTTCGAGAATTGCCGTCAAGCCGCCCTGCATCAGCCCAAGCCAGTTGCGGTAAAGAGAGACCTTGTCCTGCGCATCGATCGCCGCGACACTGTCCTCGAGATCGATGATGGTGCTGAGAGCGGCTTCAAGAACGACATCCGCGACGCCGGCTTTGCTTTCCGCCCCGACCAAGCTATTTTGATCGATCTCGAGTTCGATGTGCAGGCCAAGGTGGCGAAGCAGCACGACAAACGAGTCGAGCGACTTCCTTTTGTATCCGGCGAACCGGCCAGGATGCCGCAACCGCGTGTCCAGGCCGTTTTCAAGCGTCGCAACGAGCTCGCCGCCAATGACCTTATAAGCGGTGATCGCCTTGTGGCTGCCTCCCGCGAGGGGAACCACGTCGTCGAGAAATGCGCGGACCCAATCGATGACCTTGGCGCCACGCGCCTTGTTGTAGCCCTTCCCGCGTTCCGCACCATCGGTCTCGGGAATCGCGTCCGTGCCATAGAGCGCATCGTAAAGACTGCCCCAGCGGGCGTTTGCCGCATTGAGAGCGTAGCGCGCGTTCGAGGCTGGAACAACGAGCTGCGGTCCGGCGACCCGTGCGATCTCCAAGACATTTTCGGTGCGAACGGTAAAATTGGGCGGCTGCGGGACCAGATAACCGATCCCGTGGAGAAAGTTTTCATAGCCGGCCGGATCGAATGGCCTGCTCGCGGTGGCGCGATGATATTCGTCGATCTTTTCCTGCAGCTCGTCGCGAAACTGCAATTGGCCGCGAATGCGCGGCGCGAACTCGCCGACAAGCCCCGCGAGCCCGCTCCAAAATTGGCCGGCGCCAATATCCGATCCCGGCAAGACCTCGCCGCCGATAAAGTCG
>JBAUNU010000223.1:0-3136 GCA_049579405.1 Methylocella sp. | reverse complement strand
TCGTCAGAAAAACGCGCTTCAGATCCGGCCCGAGCGCGGCGGCGGCCGCAGCCATATCGGCGACATTAATCCAATCATCGCCCGGCTGCGCAACCCAAGCCGGTCGCGACAAAACAATAAGCGGGATATTCGCCCCCGCGGCCGCGATGGCTGCGTGGCGCGAGATTTGTCCGGCGAAAGGATGCGTGGCATCGACGAGCATATCGATGCGCTCGGCTCCGAGATAGGCTTGGAGTCCCTCCACGCCGCCAAACCCGCCGATGCGATAGGGAATCTTTGGCGGACGAAGCGCCGTGTTGCGGCCGGCGAAGGACAAGGTGGACGAAATGCCGCTTTGTCCCGCAAGAAGGTCCGCGAGCTTGTTCGCCTCGAATGTCCCGCCGAGCACGAGAACCCGCATCGCCCGTCTCCCGAACTTCTGCGCTCGCCGCCATGACTGCCCCATCTCGCGAGAAATGGTTGTCGCTGATCGGCATCGGGGAAGACGGCGTCGAGGCTCTTTCTCCTGCCGCGCGGACGCTGCTCGCGCAAGCCCATTTGGTCGTGGGCGGCGCCCGCCACCTCGCGCTTGCTGGCCCGCTCGCGGCCGAAACCATGACTTGGCCTTCGCCGCTCGCCGATGCGATCCCCAAAATTCTCGCCCGGCGAGGTTCGCCCGTCTGCGTGCTTGCCTCGGGCGATCCTTTCTTTTACGGCATCGGAACCGTGCTCACCGCCCATGTTGGGCCCCAAGAAATGCAGTGCTTTCCGGCGCCTTCGGCTTTCAGCCTCGCGGCGGCGAGGCTCCATTGGAGCCTGCAGGACTGTTGCCTCATGTCGCTGCATGGGCGGGAGTTCGAGCGGATTATCCCGGCGCTGCAACCGCACGCGAAAATCCTGTGCCTGTCCTGGGACGAGACGACGCCGCCGCGCCTTGCAAAACTCCTTTGCGAACGAGGACTCGGCCAATCGCGGCTCGCCGTGATGGAGGCGATGGGAGGCCCGAGGGAGCGCGTGCGGGCTACCACTGCTGAAGCCTTCCGCATGGAGGGCATCGATCCCTTGAACATCGCCGCGCTCGAAATTGCCGCGACGGCGCACTCGCGCATTCTTCCAATTTCGCGCGGTCTTGCCGACTCCTGGTTCGAAACCGATGGCCAGCTCACCAAGCGAGAGGTCCGCGCCGTGACGCTATCGTCGCTGGCGCCAAGTCGCGGCGCGCTTTTGTGGGATGTCGGCGCGGGGTCCGGATCGATCGCGATCGAATGGCTGCTCAGCGACCCCACCAATCGCGCGATCGCCATCGAGGCGCGGGCCGACCGCGCAAGCCTCATTAGGCGCAACGCCCAAAACCTCGGCGTGCCGCATATTGAGATTATCACCGGCACGGCGCCGGAGGCTTTTGCGACTCTGCCGCGACCGCAAGCGATTTTTGTCGGCGGCGGCGCAAGCGACACAAGCCTCCTCGACGCGGTTTACGACATTTTGCCGGTCGGCGGCAGACTTGTCGTCAACGCGGTGACGCTAGAGGCCGAGGCGGAGCTTATCCGCCGGTACAAGGCGCAAGGCGGGGACCTGGTGCGGATAGAAATTGCTCGCGCGAATCCTCTCGGCTCCTTTGACGCCTGGCGTCCGGCCCTGCCGGTCACGCAATGGTCCGTGACGAAGCGGTGACAGCGCTTTTCATGCCAAACGTAATCTCCCACGATCCCGGAGCAAGTCAGTGGAGAACCGGTTTGAAATTCGATTTGTGACCCATCGGCGACAGGGATCGACGCCAGTCCTTGTTCCGCGCTAGACCCCTGCAACTGAGGACCGCTGCCCGTCGTGACTTCCGATGGCGGATCACGCGGACGGTGTTGGCTCTATTCCCTGAGCCCAAGGAGGCGGCGAAGATGGGAGACAACATTGTAGGCGAACCTCGTCAGCAGCGGATGCTGATCTCTCGCCGCGGTGGCCCGGAGGTGCTGACGCTCATGGATGAGCCGATGCCGCAGCCCGGTCCGAATCAGCTTCGCCTACGCGTCCTTGCGACAGGGGTCGCTTTTGCCGATGTGCTGATGCGCGAAGGACTTTATCCAGGCATCCCAAGCTACCCATTTGCCCCCGGGTATGACGTAGTCGGCGAGATTGATGCCTTTGGGTCGGGCGCCGGTGCCGGCTTGCTGGCCGGCCAACGAGTGGCAGCACTTACAGTTACGGGTGGCTACGCTCGCTATATTGTTGTGTCTGAGGACGATTGCGTACCCGTACCGGAGGGGGTCGATTCGGCCAATGCTGTCAGCGTAATCCTGAACTACCTGACCGCCTTTCAGATGCTGCATCGTGTCGCGGCGGTGACAACGGGATCACGGATCCTGGTGCATGGTGCCGCCGGCGGGGCGGGCTCGGCGCTGGTCGAGTTGGCCGCCGCGAGCGGCGTCACAATCTACGGGACGGCGTCCAAGGCTAAACACCCCGTGCTTACGCGCCTCGGCGCGGTGCCGATCAATTACCGGAGCGAAGATTTTGTCACACGCATTCGCGAACTCACGGGCACCGGCGTCGATGCCGTCTTCGACCCGATCGGTGGGAACCATTGGCGCTGCTCATTTGCGACCCTGCGGCCGGGCGGTGTGTTGGTCTGTTACGGTGCTTCGGCGACCACCCGCAGTGTCGTCGCAACCTATGGAACATTCTGCGGTTTCTGATCGGTATGCCACACTATTCACCTCTGTCCCTGCTCAACACGAGCCGTGGCGTCCGCGGTTTCAACGTGACGCTATGGAAGCAGTCCCGCCCGGATCTCTATCGCGGCGATCTGGCAACCCTCTTGGGCATGCTCGTCGAAGGCCGGATCGCGCCTGTGATCGCCGCGCGATTGCCGCTTGAACGTGCGGCCGAGGCTCATACGATGCTCGACAGCGCCTCTGTGACTGGCAAGATCGCGCTAGAGCCCCAGTCTTGATGTGCCGCTGGCGGGATGGTGGTTCCATCGCTTGGATATCGGATCGGTCACTCGCGATCTCGCAACAGTTGACGATACATAGGTCCCGAACGACTGTCCGGTTATGGCGGATACTGTTGAAAAACTCGGAAAATGAGCGACGTCAGAAAATCGGACTTTGGTCATGTAGGGCCGATAGCGCCACGCGTTGCCATCGCCAATTCGCTACGG
>JBAUNU010000222.1:0-4112 GCA_049579405.1 Methylocella sp. | reverse complement strand
ATTCATCACCTGCTGCTCAAAGAAGCCGCCGACGCCAGCGGCAAGGCCAAACGGGAAGTGCTCATTGAGCGCCCACTGACTGCGATTTATCCGAACAACGCCGAAATGTGAGCTGGGGCCCCTTGATTTAGCCTCTAATTGGCCGGCGAAAAGAATAATTTGGCCAAGCGAATTTCGACGCCGATATTCTCCCTTAGTCCGCCCACGGTGCGGAAATCGTGGTAGACGTCGCCGGCGATGGCAAAATCCTGCGTAATTGGAACCTGAAATTGGAAATGGCCCCTCAGGAAGTCATCTTTGGTTAAGGGCAAGTTGGCCAGCGGCATTGTGATGGGCAGCCCTGTTGCCGCAAATATGCCGTTTGTGGCAATCTGCTTTCCTCCCCACGATTTCTCTATGCCAATGGCGACGAATTGCAACGGCTTAGGTTCGTAGCGCAGAAACGCTTGGACATCGTAAGTCGGGTGTTGGGTTAAATTGTCGAAAGTGACTACGCCGGGGACTGGAGCGCTTGCCGGATTTAGAACCATGAGCGGACTGTTGCCGCCGGTATGGAATGATGCATGGGCGACCAGGTCAAGAAAGACGCCGTTCAAGGCCGGTGAGAGTTTTCCGAGGCCTTCGGTATATCCGACCTGAGGAGCGTCCGTGAATTGACGCGCCGTCGAGACATTGACTGCTGCTTGGTTATCAAAGCTACGGCCTAACGGAAGAAAGAAAAAATTGGTAATACCGAGCCAGCGCTGGTCATTTTGATCGGCAGTGATGAAATAAGTCAAATGCAAATCGGGATCAACAAGCCCCCCTGCAACACGATTATTCGTACCTGGAATATTTACGTTCGTCAGTGTGGCAAAAACTAAATCCCCTTCTATGGCAAAGGGATGCCCCCAGAGCGAAGTCAGATAAGCGAGCCGGGTAAACTCCGCCAATATATTCGCGTGCGAATTTGGCAGTTGTTGTCCGGTTGTATCGGTGAAGGCGTCGGCGCTTGAGTACCTGAGGTACTGAAGGACAACGAATGTGCCGGTTGGGAGTGACCCTCCCTCGTAATCGCCCGCATAAGTATCGGTACTTCTGTCGGTTCCTGCGAGTGCCGGCGCATTCCCGCCGATGATGGTGCCAACAAGCACCGCCGCCACTGCTAGAGCGCCAACACTCGAATGTTTAATCCACATGACCTCGTCCCACTTGCGCAGGCCATTGGTGCCTGCCTCTCAGCTACGCAACTTTCGTCGTCCATCGATAAAATTGCCTCTGAAAACATCGCCAAATGAAACATGTGCAGCGCATTTTGTCGGCCAGGAATGCCAGAAGAAGAATGCGCAGGTCAGAGGCACGCACGAATTTTGACGGTCGCGGCATATCTG
Source organism: Methylocella sp. (assembly GCA_049579405.1). Taxonomy (GTDB): domain Bacteria; phylum Pseudomonadota; class Alphaproteobacteria; order Rhizobiales; family Beijerinckiaceae; genus Methylocapsa. The sequence goes on along the minus strand of JBAUNU010000222.1, from coordinate 2,742 downwards.
CAACAGACCCCGCGGCAATCGCGCGGGGCTGGCTTTTGCCGGCTCGCCCATCGAGACAAATCGCGCCGGAGACCGTCCGCATGGTAAACCATGTCGTCATCGGTCTGGTTCTCTTAGCACCAGTGAAAGCGCGCCCGCGCGCCGAGCAAGCCCTGTCGAATGAAGAAATGGCACACTGCGTTACGATAATATCTTTTGCGCAAACCTTCGAGGCGCCTCAGGGAAGATTCCCAGAGCGTCACAATTTTGCCACAGCGATCCCACGCAAGAAGCCGATCCGCGCTAGTCAAACTTTTCGGGAGAGAGGATCCGCGCCTCTGAGGCGTGCTACTCCGGCCGCCTCACATCCGGCGGCGTCGCCTCCTCCGCGAGCATCTTTAAGGCCGCGTCCAGGGCCATCTCAGTCTGCTCTTGCGACCCGAGCCGCCGGATCGAGACGGTGCGTCCGGCCGCCTCCTTCTTGCCGGCAACGAGCAGCACCGGCACCTTGGCCAGCGAGTGCTCGCGCACCTTATAGGTGATTTTTTCGTTGCGAAGGTCGCCCTCGACAAGAAGCCCGCGTTTTCGCGCCGCCGCCATCACTTCATAGGCGTAATCGTCGGCCTCCTGTGTGATTGTCGCGACGACGATTTGCAAGGGCGATAGCCACAACGGCAGGTGCCCGGCGAAATGCTCGATGAGGATACCGGTGAAGCGTTCGAGCGAGCCAAACACGGCGCGATGAATCATCACCGGGGTCGTCTTCTCGCTGTCCGGCCCGATATAGAAAGCGCCGAAACGGCCAGGCAGGTTGAAATCGACTTGCGTCGTGCCGCACTGCCATTCGCGCCCAATCGCATCGCGCAAGGTGTATTCGAGCTTTGGGCCATAAAACGCGCCTTCGCCGGGATTGACGGCGGTCTTGGCGCCGCGTCCCTTGAGCGTCTCGAGGACGCGGGACAACGCCGCCTCGGCCCGCTCCCAGGCCTCGTCCGAGCCGACCCGCTTATCCGGCCGCGTCGACAATTTGATGACGATGTCTTCGAATCCGAAATCCTGGTAGATGGAAAGGATGAGGTCGTTGACCTTCAAGCTCTCCTCCATGATCTGTTCCTCGGTGCAAAAAATATGGGCGTCGTCCTGGGTAAAGGCGCGCACCCGCATGACGCCATGAATGGCGCCGGATGGCTCGTAGCGGTGGACGATGCCGAATTCGGCGATTTTCATCGGCAGGTCGCGATAGGATTTAAGGCCGTTCTTGAAGATCAGGACGTGGCCGGGACAATTCATCGGCTTCAGGGCGAAGACGCGTTTGTCCTCGGTTTGTGTCACGAACATATTCTCGCGAAACGTCTGCCAATGGCCGGAAGTCTCCCAAAGCGCGCGGTCGAGCACTTGCGGGGTATTGACCTCGATATAGCCGAGTTGGCTCTGGCGCCGCCGCATGTAGGAAATCAGCGTCTGGAACAAGGTCCAGCCCTTGGGGTGCCAGAAAACCGTTCCCGGCCCTTCCTCCTGAAAATGGAACAAATCCATTTCCCGCCCCAAGCGGCGATGATCCCGCCGCTCCGCCTCCTCGATCTGCTTTAAGTAGGCACTAAGTTCCTCTTGACTGGCGAAGGCCGTCGCGTAGATCCGCTGGAGCATGGGTTTTGTCGAATCGCCGCGCCAATAGGCGCCAGCGAGCTTCATCAATTTGAAGGCATTGCCGATCTTGGCCGTCGAGGTCATGTGGGGGCCGCGGCAAAGATCGAGCCAGTCGCCCTGCTTATAAATCTTCAAGGTCTCGCCGGCGGGGATCGCATCGACGAGTTCGACCTTGAAAGCCTCACCATGCGCCGCGAACCATGCCTTGGCCTCATCGCGCGTCCAGATCTCCTTCGTGAACGGCTTGTCGCGCGCGATAATCTCGGCCATTTTTTTTTCGATCGCGGGAAAATCCTCCGGCGTGAAAGGCTCCGCGCGATAGAAATCGTAATAAAAGCCGTTCTCGATCACCGGCCCGATCGTAACTTGCGTGCCAGGAAAGAGCGTCTGTACCGCCTCGGCGAGGACATGCGCGCCGTCGTGACGGATGAGTTCGAGCGCGCGCGGGTCGTCGCGGGCGACGAACTCGATTCTAGCATCGCACGTCAAGGGATCGGCGAGGTCGCGCAAAGTTCCGTCGAGCGCCATCGCGACGGCACGCTTGGCGAGCGATGGCGAAATGCTTTTGGCAATATCGAACCCGCTGACACCGGGCTCGAATAGGCGGGACTCTCCATCTGGGAATGTTATGGAGATCAAGGTTTTGGCTCCTTCTTGCTCACTCGCCGATACCAATCGGCGTAAGCACTTGCCGGCTCTTTCGGCGGCACCGCCGATTTGAAGTCCGTGGAATCTATTGTTTAATCACGATGGCCGCGCAAGCGCGTCATGCCGCCCCGGGGCGGTTTGGAGGCGCGAAGCGTCACAGTGTCGCGGCGCAGAAATAGCGTCACAGTGTCGCGGCGCGGAAACACTGCCGTTGCAGGCGAACGAATGCCTGCCGCGACGGGTATATTTGCTATTGCAATATGGACAAACATGTGCTTTACTGTTAAGGAACCTACAGCAACGATTAAGTAACTTTTGTTTGTTGTTTGATGAATGACCATATTCATATTTAAACCAAAAAGGAAATTTTCATTTTTATCGAACCATCTACTTTTTTCTTGCCATGCCGGCCATTTCCGGGAACGCCGCTGATTCTTAGCCAGGTTGCTTCGTCATCCCAGAAAGGAG
>JBAUNU010000221.1:0-2800 GCA_049579405.1 Methylocella sp. | reverse complement strand
AGGTCGGGACGCTCGATCGCCTTAACGAAGGGGGGCCAATTCTTGTCTTCCTCGACGAAGCTAAGAAGCACCCAACGATTGTCGGACGTTCGGTAGCTGCATCCGACGAGGGGGCTTGGCGGGCTGTGCGAGGTTAAACGTCTGGTCGTCGTGGCTCGCTAAAGTCCGGCACGAGGGGAGAACGCGTTATAGCAGCTTACGACTATCTCGAACCTGGATCGCTCCGCCAACTGACCATTCTGAGGCCAAACCAGGAGTCCGGCATGACGCGACAATCAGCAGGAACTAGCTGTGGCTGCCATATCGCTCTCATTGCCCCTGCTCGACGAGACTCGTGCATGGAGCGACGATGCCGTTGAGACGATCGTGCTCGTTCGGCACGGGGAGAAGCTGGGCAAGGGGCTCGGTCAGCTCGACTGCCAGGGTCTCAATCGCGCGTTATAGCAGCTTACGACTATATCGAACCTGGATCGCTCCGCCAACTGACCATTCTGAGGCCAAACCAGGAGTCCGGCATGACGCGACAATCGGCAGGAACATTAGCTGTGGCTGCCATATCGCTCTCATTGCTCCTGCTCGACGAGACTCGTGCATGGAGAGACGATGCCGCTGAGACGATCGTGCTCGTTCGGCACGGGGAGAAGCCGGGCAAGGGGCTCGGTCAGCTCGACTGCCAGGGTCTCAATCGCGCTCTGGCCTTGCCTCCGGTCATAGCCAAAACCTTTGGCAGGCCGAGCGCCGTCTTCGCTCCCGATCCCTCCCAGCAGAGGGAAGACGACGGAGTCTCCTACGATTACGTCCGGCCCCTCGCGACGATTGAGCCCACTGCGATATTTTTCGGGCTGCCGGTCAATGCGAGTTTCGGGGTCTCCAATACCGATGGGCTGCGAGCGGCACTCGAACAGCCCCTCTATCGCAACGCAGTTGTCATCGTCGCCTGGGAGCACAGGCTCATCGAAACCATAGCCCGTGCGCTCCTCGCCGCACACGGCGGCGATCCGGCCCTCGTGCCGAAGTGGAACAAAGATGACTTTGACAGCATCTATGTCGTCAAGATTACGGGAACCGGGGATGCCGCAAAGGTGACTTTTTCGCACGGGCGCGAAGGTCTCGACGGACAGCCGGACGCCTGTCCCCGCTGACGGACCTGGTACGCGCCCGCGACAGTGCCCCGTTATGGCAGCGCTGCCGGTGGTCCCACTTCTGTTGGATGATGGGGGCTGAAATCGGCAAACCGTGCCGCGAACGTCTCACCCCTCAAAGCGGAAGAGCCGGCGGAAGTCCGTTGGATCGACGAAGACTTGCCGCGCCTCACCGAAGCCGGCCTCGCGGCCGAGCTCGCACCACTCGGCTGCGGTCTCGGGAAAGTCGCAGGTGGTGACGTGGTACCAGACCTGGTCCCATTCGGCTGGCGTCAATACCCTCCACAAGGGCTTGTTCGCCTGCATGAAGCGGTCGAGATACGCGGCCCGATCCTCGTCGACCCGACGCGTCGGTTCGTAGAGTAGGAAGATCCCACGGGCATCTGTGGCGCCGCGGATCGCCTTCATCAAGCGCAGCTTGTCGTCAGTCGACAGGTGATGGATCGACAGGCTGCACCAGCTCGCGTCGGCATGCTCCGGCCTGCGCATCATGGCCTCTACGAAATCGCGGTGGTCGAGATCGACCTCGAAAGGCAACTCGGCGAGATTGGCAGCGGCGAGATCAAGGGCTGCTTGCGACAGGTCGATGCCGTGATAGTGGCGGACTTGGGTTCCGCGAAGTGCGGCCTTCATCGTACTGGCGTCGCCGCAAGCAATGTCGAGGAAGCAGAAGGGTGACGTGAAAACGTCGTTCAAAGTTTCTCGGAGAATACCGCTCACCTCGCGGTGGGCCAGGCAATCGCTTTCGACCAGCTTGCGATACGTGGCCCACTGCTCCTGGAACTGGCCAAGCGCCGCGGCCTCCACCACTGCGCCGCCGGGTTGGAACTGATGGATATGAACATTTACCAAGTTCGCTGCCTTACCTTCCCCGCGGGAGAATAGGCCGGACTGCCGGGCCGTGCAGATGGCGGACAGGGCTTCAACCGGCATCCCCCAGATGATCGGGGATTGGACGCTCAGATTGGCTTCATTTTGCCTTTTTGGCAAGGCTGAGCGCGGCATTGACACGTTAACGGGCGGGCCACAGAAACTTGACTGCTGAGGCCTCAATTTAGGCGGCCGCGACGGTCGCATCGCTCCAAGAGTTATGCGCTGCGGTCCGGAACTGTCGATGCGTCGAACGCCTGATTAAATGTCGTTGTACATTGAATGTGTTGTAAACGGCGCACGGACGGAAACAAAACACTGAGCTGACTCGAGGCCGTCACGGCGCAACCGAAGCTGAACAAGGTAAGATTGCGTTTTCGCGCGGTCTCCTCCAATTTGCTGCCGAGCTCCGGCGGCAGAATGGCGGCGAGGATTTCTCCCCCGTAGGTTAGATGACCGGGGCGCTCATGGTCTGGAACAATCTCGAAATAGGACGCTCCCGCCAAGTTGTTTTTCCAATATGCCGTCTCCGCGTCGAAGCTGCCGCTCGCGAAATATTCTTCGTCTGGCTCGGTGACGCAGGAACAGGTTGCGGGGCTCAAGGACTGGACACCATCAGGGCCTGATACGGTCGCGGGTCGGGACGGCGGGAGCCCGCAAGGAGAAGCCCACTCCTGAATTGCCAATTATGATCGGTAACTTGTCAGGGGTGCGTGCGAGCACTTCGATCACGTCACCGGTCTCGCGCTCGCGACCAAAAAATTAGTCTCTGTTTTTTTCCTCCATCG
>JBAUNU010000220.1:0-5474 GCA_049579405.1 Methylocella sp. | reverse complement strand
GCCTGGGACCGGCCGAGCTCGCCTTGAAGCCGCCACGCCTCTCCGCGTCTTGTGTAAACATCCGAGTTGGTTGGATCGAGACGAATCGCCTCATTGTAGTCGGCGACAGCGCCCTTGAAATCAGCCTTGTCCATGCGGGCGGCGGCGCGGTCAAGGTAACCGATAGGTTCGTTCGGCGCGAGGCGCACGAACACGTCGAAATCGGCGATCGCGCGATCGGGTCGCCGCTCGTAGTGAAAGGCCAGTCCGCGATTGACGTAGGCTTTCTTGTAATTTGGATCGAGGGAAATCGCCTTGTCGAAATCGGCGATCGCGCGATCGTATTCTCCCTTGTCAATAAACGCCGAGCCTCTCGCGTTGTAGAGGTCAGGTGCCATGGCATCGAGGAGCAGTGCTTGATTGAAATCGGCGATGGCCGCGTCGGAATCGCCCTCCATGTGGCGAGTAATGCCGCGGTTCTTGAGTGCATCCACGAAATTGGGGTTTTGATTTAGAGCGCTTGTGAAGTCCGCGACGGCACTGTCGAGGTCGCCTTTGCGTACCTCGGCAACCCCACGCTGATTGTATGCCGCTGGAACATTGATTCCTGGGTTTGGATGCTCGAGAAGCCGCGTGCATGCTGGAATGCCCGCATCGGGATCGGCCCCCGCGTGATTGCATAATTCGTCGTCGCTAGCGCTCGCGGCCGTACCTCCGAGTGCTAGGAGCAGAAGGCCCAAAATTAACGAACACAGTTTAGGCGGGGCCGCCATGGGCTACCTTTCGTCAGCGAAGGAATTCTCCACCGTTGCAATGCCCTCCACTGCGATTGTTGTCGCGGCGCCGGACCTATTAGCGAGGTAACAACTTACAATAAATTAGACTCTCCGATTGGAAAAATCTATTTATTCTCCGTTTGGAAAGCGGCTTCGATAAGCGACTTTGTATAGGGCTCGCGCGGACGCTCGACAATCTCTTGCGCCGGGCCCTGCTCGATGATGCGCCCGTCCTTCATCACCGCGATCTCGTCGGCCACCGCGCGGATCACGGCGAGGTCGTGACTGATAAACACATAGGTCAAGCCGTGCGCCTCCTGCAAATGTTCGAGTAATGCGAGAATGCCGATCTGGACCGCCCGGTCGAGGGCCGAGGTCGGCTCGTCGAGCACCACGAGACGCGGTTTTAGGATCATCGCCCGCGCGATCGCCACCCGCTGCCGCTGCCCGCCGGACAACTCTTGGGGAAACCGATGCCTGAGACCTGGATCGAGGAGAACCTCTTCAAGTGCCAGGGCCGCCCGCGCGTGGCGCTCCTTGCGGCTCATTGCCGGAACATGCACACGCAATCCCTCCGTGACGATATCGCCGATGCGCATCAAGGGCGACAGCGAGCCGTAGGGATCTTGAAACACCAGCTGCATGGAGCGCCGCAACGGCCGCATCGCGGCGCGATCGAGTCGTGTCAGGTCGCGTCCATCGAAGCTGACCGTGCCGCTCGCCGGCACGAGTTTTAGAAGCGCGCGGGCAAGCGTCGATTTGCCGGATCCCGATTCGCCGACGATGCCGAGCGTACGGCCCCGATTGAGGCAGAGGCTGATGCCATCGACCGCTTTCAGCTCCCGCCTCCCACTCAACAAATCGCCACGCAACGAAAACCGCACGCCGATATTTTGCGCGCGGAAAAGCACCGGCGTATCCGTTCGGGTGCGCGCGCGGGCGCGGGGCATGGCTGCAAGCAACATGCGGGTATATTCGCGGCGCGGGTTCGCGGCGACCTGGGCTGCGGGCCCGGTTTCGATGATTTCCCCCTCGCGCATCACATGGACGCTATCGGCGATCCGGCGCACAAGCCCAAGGTCATGGCTGATAAAAATCATCGCCATGCCAAAACTCTTTTTGAGCTTTGCGAGAAGTTCGAGGATTCTTGCGGCAACCGTCACATCGAGAGCTGTCGTGGGTTCATCGGCGATCAGAAGATCCGGGTTGCAGGCAATCGCCATCGCAATCGCGACGCGCTGGCGCTGGCCGCCGGACAATTCATGCGGATAGGCATGCAGCCGGCGCTCCGGCTCGGCTATGCCGGCGAGGTCCAAAAGCTCCTTCGCCCGCGACGCGGCCGCGCGGCGTGAAAGACCTGCCTTGAGACGCAGGACCGCGCCGATCTGGGCGCCCACCGTGAACAGGGGATCGAGGGAAGACATCGGTTCCTGAAAAATCACCGCGATACGCCGGCCAAGAAGCGCATCGAGCCGCCTTGGCGAAAGCGCGAGAAGCTCGGTGTTCTCGAATATCACCGAACCCGTGGTGACCGCTTGGCGGGGCAGGAGTCTTAGTGCCGCGAGCACGGTCTGGGTCTTGCCGGAACCGGATTCGCCGACAATCGCCGCCGTTTCGCCGCGCCGGAGCGTGAAGCTGACCCCCTTGACGACAGATGCCGGACCGTAGCCCACACGAAGATCACGCACCCGTAGGAGCGGCTTTCCGCAAGCGTCCATCAACGGCTCCCGGCGCCCGGCGAGGCCTGCCATGCATTGCCAAGACTTTGCAACGCGCCGAGCGTGGCGCCCAAAAACAACGCGGGGAAAATCAGGAGATGGACAGAGCCTTGGATGTTGCGAGCGCCATCGGCGACCAGCACGCCCCAGCTGGTCAGCGGTTCCTGCACACCCAGGCCCAAAAAGGACACGAAGCTCTCGAGCAAGATCACGCGTGGAACGAGCACGGCGAGATAGGCAGCGATGGGACCCGAGGCATTGGGAATGACATGGCGCCAAAGGATAGCCGGTGCGCTCGCGCCAAGCGCCTCGGCGGCGGCGACAAAATCCCTTTGCTTGATCGAAAGCGTCTGGCCGCGCACGATCCGTGCCGTGTCGAGCCACTCGACCGCGCCGATCGTCACGAAAATCAGCACGAAATGACGTCCGAATACCATGACAAGGACGATCACGAAAAAAATGAAAGGGAGTGCATAGACGATCTCGACAGCGCGCATCATCAGCGCATCGACTCGTCCGCCGGCATAGCCAGCGACCGCGCCATAGGCGACACCGATGGTCAGGGCCACGAAAGAAGCAAGCAGGCCCACGGCAAGCGAAATGCGGCCAGCGATGAGTGTCCTTGTAAAAAGATCGCGGCCGTTGGCATCGGTCCCGAACAGAAACACCCGCCGCTTCAAAGGCACTTCGATGGAAAGGCGGCGGCCTTCGTTTTGGGTTTCGACTATGCGCGCGGGGCCAAAAACATCCGAGCGCTCAAAAGCTCGCAAAGCGCGTGGATCGAGCGGCTTGGCGGCGCTAAGCGTGAGATGCAAAACGCTGCCCTCCGCGCCCGACGCCTCGATATGCACGTGCATGCGCCGCGCCATCGTCTCTAGCGCTACGCGTGTTTCGCTTGCGTCCGGATGCGCGAAAAGCGAGGGGCGAACGAGCACGTAATCGCGATAAACCTGATCGTAGGGATGGCCGGAAACGAGCGGGCCAATGAGGCAAAGAAGGGCGATGAGACCAAGGAAGGCGAGGCTTACCCGCATCGGCCAGTTGCGCGAGGCGCCGGTGGTGAGGCGCGGTTGGGTTGGCGGCAAAGGCTCGTTCATCGCGTCCTCGAGTCATACCGCACTCTCGGATCGAGCCAAGCGAGGACGAGATCGACGATGAGATTGAAGAAAAGGACAGCCGCCGCGACGACGATGACCGTGCCCATGACCAGCGTGTAATCGCGGCCGAGCGCGCCATCGACGAAGTACCGGCCCATGCCTGGAATCCCGAAAATGGTCTCGACCACAACCGACCCGGTGAGCACATTGGCGGCGGCGAGGCCAAGATAAGATACGACGGGTGCAAATGCGGCGCGAAGGGCATGAATGTAAATGTGATAGCCGGGCATTCCGAAAGCCCGCAGCGTCCGGATGTGCGGCATCGCAAGCGCATCGCGGAGCGCCGCTTGCATGAGCCGCGCCACGATGGCGATCTGCGGCAAGGCGAGCGTTATCACCGGCAAGACCTGGTTTTGCCATGCGCCATCGTTCCAGCCGCCGACCGGCAAGGCATGAAGCATCAACCCGAATCCGAGCTGGAAAAGGGGCGCGACGACGAAGACCGGCAGAACGATGCCGAAGATCGCCGCGCCATCGACGAGGCGCGGGCCAATCGCGCCTTTGCTCATTGCGCCGGCCAGTCCCAGCGCCGTTCCGGCGAGGACCGCAAGGGACATGGCCTTCGCGCCGAGCGAAGCCGAGATGGGGAGCGCCTTGGCGAAGAGCTCGTTGACGCTAAAATCCCGCCAATGCAGGCTCGGCCCAAAATCGCCATGGGCGAGGCTTTGCAGATAAAGCCAGAATTGCTGAACGAGAGGCAGGTCGAGATGATAGATCCGGCGCAGATTCTTGGCGATTTCCGGATCGAGCGTGCGCTCGGTATCGAAAGGTCCTCCGGGCGCGAGACGCATGAGGAAAAATGCAAGGGCGATGATGATGAAAAGCGCCGGAACCGCCGTCGCGATACGAGCAAGAAAAAAACGAAGCATCGCTTATACCAAGTCTCGAAGAGAATTACCCATCGGCCCCCGCTGTCATGGCCGGGCTTGACCCGGCCATCCAAACTCCAAAGACGAGACTCTGGATGCCCGGATCAATCCCCGGATCAAGTCCGGGGACGGGCATGACGCGAGAGTCGTTCTTAACGGCACTTGGTATAAGTTTGCCGCTCATCTTGCGGCGTGGCATGGGCCGCAGCATGTTTGCCTGATGAACATGGGCTTTCCGTCATGCCTTTTGCGGGGCGTGTCGTTGGATTACAATGACCTGCTTGCATTGGCCGTCTGGGGGGCCTCGCCATGGCCGGCGACAACGATCTCATCGCGGCAATCTACGATGCCGTCATCGAACCTTCGGGTTGGGACGAGGTCGTCAGGGCGCATCGTCGAGGCGACGAAATCGGTGAGCGGCGGCCTCAATATCCAACAGGCGGATGCCGCACATCTGTCGGCAACGTGCAATGTCGATCCTTTCCATGCCGACGCATACGTCCAGCATTACTACAAGATAAACCCTCTTAACGCAGCCTCGCTGGCAATCGCTCCGGGGGAGGTGTGGACAGCCACGCACATTACCCAGACTGACTCGTTCAGAGCCTCGGCATTTTTCAATGAACACGCCCGGCCGCAAGGATCGGCCGATGTCGTCGTCGTCGGTCTTGTTCGCGCGCCCAAAACGTATGGGGGCTTGGCCCTCCAGAGATCGTCCAATGCGATTTGGATGGAATCGGCGGAATGGCAACTTTTGGAAACTCTGGCGCCGCATTTGCAGCGGGCGGCGGCGATCCATGAACGTCTCGCCCGGACGAGAGCAACAACCGAGTCGCTCGGCGCGGCGGTCGCCGCCGCCGGTTTCGCCGTCTTTCTCTTGACCGGAGATTGCCGGGTCGTCTTCGCCAACGCCAAGGCCGAGGACCTTGTGCGGCGCGGGATGGGCTTGCGGTATCAACACGGGCGGCTTGCGGC
>JBAUNU010000219.1:0-4567 GCA_049579405.1 Methylocella sp. | reverse complement strand
GTTTTGATCCAGCGCCGCTCGATCTGTTGAAGTATAACGCCGATCAGCCGCGCGTCCCTGCCGGGAGTGGCCGGGAAAGCGGCGAATGGACAAGCGGCGACGCCAATATCACCCCGGTCGCTTTTCGTAGCCGCAGAAAAAGGCAGGCATAGAGCTGGAGGTGGTTGGCTCGATGCGATCCACGATTTGCTCGAATGGTTCCTAAAGCCCAGCAAACCCGATGAAACCGAGCCTGCACCGGAAGAAAAACCGCCACAGCCCGAGGTCGCGAAGCCCGAAAGCAAGCCGCCTGAGACGCCGGAAGACGAGGATTTGCAGCTTCCGAAGGTCGACCCGAATTCATTAGATCATATTTTTGACGATTCAGACCACGGGCTCGACGATCTGGTAACCGAATTCGGTTCGCAGGAGAGTGCATTTGAGGCAATTGCGGAGGCTACACGTGATGCCGTACGATCACAAGGAATTACTGGAAAATATAAAATACAAGTTGAAGTTGGCGGACATCTAGTGACTGTAAAAGGAAACGTTGAAAACGGAAATGTTAACATTGGAACGGTTTATATCCCATGGACACGTTGACATCTCTTGAACGAGCGGTTCTTGAAAAGCTTCTCTCCGGAGAGTCGGAAGGGTATCGCATTTTGCAAAAGCAAATTCCTGCTTTGCGCGTAACAGAAAGAAAAATGACGGGAGTTGGATTTTTTACGCGTTTTTCGTTACCAGATGAAGCCCCGAAACTTCCTGATGAAGCATCGCTCGAAATCGGTGACGTAGGGGCGGATTTAACCGATCTTAAGCACGGCGCAGGGTTTGTTCTCTTTATCAGAAAAGGGCGGATCAACATGCTAGAAGGTTACATACGGTGAGCCATGGCCGCAGAACGTTCATAGCTTTCATCTGTACTATGATGGTACGTCGAAAAGAAGATGACCCTGAATGGAAGAGATTTTGCTAGCGCGTTGTTCATATGGTCGATTGCCATCGCAAATCGAGAATGAGGCATTTCGCCTGCGGGGCTCATCGAGGCGCAGGGATTCGATCCCGCGCCGCTCGCTTTGTTGAAAGCCAATTTCAATCCGGCGCTGGCCCGCGGGCAGCGGGCGCGAGAGCGGCCGATGCTCGGGCGACGCCACCGTCACTCCGGTGAGCTTCCGGACTCGGTCGAGAATGAAGGCCCTTCGCACTCTTCTCGAATGGCTCCGGAGCCGGCTGAAAGGTTCAAAGCACGAGACACTTCGCCAGAAAAATCGCCGCCCGTCACAGGAGAGGAAACCAGCGGTCAGCCGACGGTCGCGGAAATGATACTATCGGGATCGCGGACGGGTTCCCCGCGTTTGATCTTGTCGACGTTCTGCATGCCCGCCGTAACCTTCCCCCAGACGGTATATTGCTTGTCGAGAAAGCGCGCGTCGCCAAAGCAGATGAAGAACTGCGAGTTGGCCGAATTTACGTCCTGCGCGCGGGCCATGGAACAGGTCCCGCGCACATGCGGCTCGGCATTGAACTCGGCCTTGAGATTGGGATATTTCGAGCCTCCGGTCCCGGTCCCGTGTGGGCAGCCGGTCTGGGCCATAAACCCCCCGATCACGCGATGGAATGCGACGCCCTCGTAGAATTTCTCGCCCACCAGCTTCTTGATGTGCGCGACATGGGCTGGGGCGAGATCGGGCCGCATTTCAATGACGACCTGCCCCTGCGTGGTCTCCAGGGTGAGCGTGTTGCCAGCCTCCGGCATGCCGAACTCCTGCCAAAATGGGTTTTCCCGGCGCCTGCCATAGCCGATGCGCTGGGCCGGGTAAACCCGCGCCAGGCCGGCGCGGCGCCGCGCCGGCAGGCGAGATCCGTGCCCGGATCTTGGGCGGCAGCGGCAAGTTCACCATGCCCGGGAAAACCGTTAGAGTTAGGTTGCCCGCGGGCGGACATCAGACCCATCCTTGCATCGCCGCTCCGCGCCGCGCTGCCGGGCCCCCGGGCTTGAATAAGTTTCACGATTCCGGCAGACATTTTCTGGAGTTTTCGCTGCACGGCGAGAAATAAGGACACAAGATGACACGTAGCAAGATCGCATTGATCGGAGCCGGTCAGATCGGCGGAACCCTGGCTCACCTCGCGGCGCTCAAGGAGCTTGGCGACATCGTGCTCTTCGACATCGCGGAAGGGACGCCGCACGGCAAGGCCCTCGATCTCGCGCAATCCGGTCCGGTCAACGGGTTCAATGTGGCCTTCGAAGGGGCCAATAGCTACGAAGCAATCGCTGGCGCCGGCGTTGTGGTCGTGACGGCTGGCGTGCCGCGCAAGCCCGGGATGAGCCGCGACGATCTGCTCAGCATCAACCTCAAGGTCATGGAAGCGGTCAGTGCCGGCATCAAGCAATATGCGGCGGACGCGTTTGTCATTTGCATCACCAATCCGCTCGACGCAATGGTGTGGGCCTTGCAGAAAGCCTCAAATCTCCCGGCGAACATGGTCGTTGGCATGGCCGGCGTTCTCGATTCGGCGAGATTCCGCTATTTCCTCTCCGAGGAACTCAAGGTCTCGGTCGAGGACGTCACCGCCTTCGTCCTCGGTGGCCACGGCGACGACATGGTGCCTTCCCTGCGCTATTCCAGCATGGCCGGAATTCCCCTGCCGGATCTCGTCAAGACGGGCTGGACAACGCAAGAACGACTCGACGCGATTGTTGCCCGCACCCGCCAGGGCGGCGCCGAGATCCTCGGTCTTCTGAAGACGGGATCGGCGTTTTATGCGCCGGCGGCGGCGGCGATCGCGATGGCTGACTCGTATCTTAAGGACAAGCGCCGGGTGTTTCCCTGCGCGGTGAAGCTCAACGGGGAATATGGGGTCAAGGATCTCTATGTCGGCGTCCCAGCGGTGATCGGCGGCAACGGCGTCGAGAAAATTGTCGAGGTTGCGCTCGACCCATCCGAGAAACAAATGTTTGAAAAATCTGTCGGCTCGGTGCGGGACTTGGTTGCGGCTTGCAAGACGATCAATCCGGCCCTCGCCAGCTGATACTTTTGACAATTATATACTTTTACTTCCGGTGAAACCCGGTGCCTTGAGAGAACCGGCCCCTATGTCGCTCACCCAAAATCCAACGCGCCGGCCCGATCCGCTGGAAAGCGTGGCCCGCGAGATGTGCCTCGCCGCCGGGATAGATCCTAATTCTCGAGTGGCAAAGCCGGGAAGCCCGCGCGGAATGCCGGCATGGTGCAGCTTCCGCGACGCTGCCCGCGCCGCGCAGAGCGCCCGCGAGGCCGCCGATCTCGCGGCCCAGATCGTCAACCTTCGCCCGCAAGAGGAGCGGTTCCAGAACAGTCCGCTGGCGATCTTTGGCGACCATGACCAAAACACCATTGCCCAAATGCGGAACTGCATGGCCATTGGCAACGCGGTCAAGGGCGTCATCTGCGCCGATGGCCATCTCGGCTATGCGCAACCGGTTGGTGGCGTCATCGCCTACGACAAGCAGATCAGCATCTCGGGCGTTGGCTTCGATATCGGTTGCGGCAACATGGCCGTCCGGCTCGATACGCCGTTTACCGGCATCGAAGGTCGTGTTGCGCCGATTCTGGCCGATGTGCGCAAGGTCATTTCGTTCGGTGTCGGGCGCGTCAACGAAGAGCGAGTCGAGCATGAACTGTTTGACGATGACGATGCGTGGCGGGAGTCCGGCATGGGAGATTACCGCCAGAAAGCCATCGCTCAACTCGGCACGGTCGGATCGGGCAACCATTACGTGGATCTGATGCGGGACGAAGAGGGCTTCGTCTGGATCGGCGTGCATTTCGGGAGCCGCGGGTTAGGCCACACGAGCGCGACCCGCTACCTCAAGGCCGCTGGCGGCAAGGACGGCATGCACGTCGCGCCCGCCGTCGTGGACGAGGACAGCGAGCTCGGGCGCCATTATATCGCCGCGATGGAACTCGCCGGGCGGTATGCCTACGCGGGCCGGGAATGGGTGATCGAGCGGGTGCGCCAGATCGTCGGCGGCTCAGTGACGGAAATGGTCCACAACCATCACAATTATGCGTGGCGCGAGACGCACGACGGGCGCGATCTTTGGGTTGTCCGCAAGGGCGCGACGCCGGCCTTTCCCGGCCAGCGCGGCTTCGTCGGCGGCTCGATGGGCGATGATGCCGTGATCTTGGAAGGCGTCGAGTGCGAGGACGCCAAGGCGGCGCTCTATACGACCGTCCATTGCGCCGGCCGGTTGTTCGGCCGCAAGCAGGCGATCCGCACCTTCACCAAGCCGCAGATGGACGGCTGGTTGCAAGAGCGTGGCGTGATGCTGTCCGGGGGCGGCATCGACGAAAGCCCGATGGCTTACCGGCGGCTGCCCGAAGTGCTGGCGCACCACGCCGCCTCATTGAAGGTGTTGCATACATTGCGGCCGTTCGCGGTGGCGATGGCCGGGGAAGCGGAGTTCGACCCGTGGAAGGATTGAGCGGGCAGCGGCGATAAGTCCCAAATTTTTGCCTGGCAGGCCGCAGATCCGAATAGGTAAAAGTTCATACGGGTCTGATAGCCGAAACGCTCCGGGCCGGCCAGCCCAGAGCTCGGT
>JBAUNU010000218.1:0-3577 GCA_049579405.1 Methylocella sp. | reverse complement strand
GTTTAAAGGCATGGCGCCAATGGCACGGCTCGACGCGCCTGACTCGGAGCAGCTTTGGCGGGCCATCCGCGATGTCGCGCCGCTCGCCTACCCACGCGAAAAAATCATCTGGAAAATTTCCGTGGCGCCAACCGCCGGACCAAAAATCGCCGAGACGGTTGCCCGCGCGCATGACGCCGAAACTTTGTTCGATTGGTCGGGCGGCTTGATCTGGCTCGCGCTCGATCCTAGCCCCGGCGCGGCGGCAGGCGTCATTCGCAAAGCGGTTGCGGAAAATGGCGGCGGGCACGCGACATTGATCCGCGCTCCAGGCGAAACGCGCGCGGAAGTCCCGGTATTCGACCCGCAGCCGCAAGGGCTCGCCGCTCTGTCGCGGCGACTGAAAGATGCGTTCGATCCTTATGCCATTTTGGAGCCGCGCCGCATCTGGGCGGAATTTTGAGATGCAGACCAATTTTTCTCCCGCGCAGCTCAAAAATCCGGCGACGGCGGAGGCGGAGAAAATTCTCCGTGCCTGCGTCCATTGCGGCTTTTGCAATGCGACCTGCCCGACCTTCGTGCTGCTTGGCGACGAACTCGATTCTCCGCGCGGGCGCATCTATCTTATCAAAAACATGCTCGAACACAACCGGCCCGCCGATGCGCTGACCGTCAAGCACATCGACCGCTGTCTTTCCTGCCTCGCCTGCATGACGGCCTGCCCATCGGGGGTGAACTATATGCATCTTGTCGATGGGGCGCGAAACCATATCGAGAATACCTATCGAAGGCCGCTCGCGGACCGGCTGTTCCGGGCTTTTCTCCGCGCCGTTCTTCCTTACCCCAACCGTTTCCGCGTTGCGCTTGCCGCCGCGCCCTTGGCCAGACCCTTCAGCTCTCTTTATCCGCGCTTTGGCCGGACCGGGCGGCGCCTTGCCGCGATGCTGCGCCTTGCCCCTTCCCGCACGCAACCCGCCTATTTGCGCCCCCGTGTGATCTCCCCGGCCGTGGCGCCGGTTGCCCGCGTTGCCCTTCATGGCGGCTGCGTGCAGCGGGTGTTGCGGCCTGGCATCAACGGCGCCACGATTCGCTTGCTGACCAGGTTCGGGATAAAAACCGTGCTTCCAAAGGGAGAAGGCTGCTGCGGCGCGCTCCTGCACCATCTTGGCAAGGAAACGGGCGCGCTCGTCCAGGCGCGGCAAAACGTCGATGTTTGGAGCAGGGAAATCGAGCGGCATGGACTCGATGCGATTTTGATCACGGCGTCGGGCTGCGGCACCATGATCAAGGATTATGGATTTTTGCTGCGCGGCGATCCAGCCTATGCGGCAAAGGCGGCGCGCGTTTCCGCACTCGCCAAGGATGTGACGGAATTTTTGGACACCCTCGATCTGCCCGAACCGGCGAAACCGTCCGGCCTAACGGTCGCCTATCATTCCGCCTGCTCGATGCAGCACGGCCAAAAGATCGATGCCATGCCGAGGCGGCTCTTGACGCAAGCAGGCTTTGAGGTGCGCGACATTCCCGAAGGACATTTGTGCTGCGGTTCGGCGGGCACCTATAATATTTTGGAGCCGGAGATCGCCTTGCGGCTGCGCGACCGCAAGATCGCGAACATCGCGCAGACCTCGCCCGATCTCGTCGCCACCGGCAACATCGGCTGCATCGCGCAGATCGCGAGCGGCACATCGATCCCGGTCCTCCATACGATCGAACTTCTCGACTTCGCCCATGGCGGGCCAACCCCGGATGCCCTCGCGAGCTTGCGGGCTGACTTTAATGTCGTCGCTGGGATTGGTTAAGCCGAAGGAAGATAATGAACGATAGTGAGGCCAGCCTCTGGCCACGGTCGAGATTCGCCGCCGAATTCGCGCGCTACGGCGTCACGTCGGCGGCTGTTGGGGCGCCTTCGACCCAATTTACGTCCCACGGCCCATCGACGGTGATGAAAGTCACGGACCCCGCGCCGATCCACGCCTCATGCACCATCCGCGCCGGCATGTAGTTAAAACCGCCAGGGCCGAACTCCGCCTTTTTTCCGTCGCACGCAAAGGTGGCACTGCCCATAATCATAGTGTGCGTTTCATTTGCCGAATGCCAGTGCTTGCGAACGTGAAAAGCCCTTGACGCACGGATCAGCAACTGTGTCGCGTGCGTTTTCGCGTCCTCGTGCAAAATCGCCATTTCCGGTGAAGCGTCGCCCAAGTCAGGCAACATCTTTACCCATTGGACCTCCGGCATAGGCTTAAAGATGGGCCCGTCAGTTCCCGCGTCCGTTGGCGCGGGCGCCGCGACGGTTGGCAAGAAAACCAGTCCGAACGCGGACAACGCCAAACCGGTGATGACCAGCGAGACAAACCCGTCGACAAATCGTGCGCCCATGCGTCCCCCCATTTCATTTTCGACCAGAAGCCAAGCACGAGGTTGTGCTTTTCACAACGGCCTTGTTAAAAATCCGCTATTTGCACGCGAAAGCTGGGATTATGCGGTTGCACAAAAATCGCGGGCTGACAACAGGCCGTGTACCCATCCATCACGTGTCGCGCCGGCCTGCGTCTTCGCCGCGATGATGCTCGCGGGAATGGTCAGTCATGACAGTTGGGCGCAAATCCGCCGCTTGCCCGCGAGACGGCGCGTTGACTCGGACGCGGATGCGTAGGGCGATTGCTTACAAATGCTAACGTTGTCCGGAAATTTGTTCGACGGAGCGCACGGGGATGGGCAGCAAGAACGCGTCTCCGCCCTCCTCGATACCAGCAATTTGAGGGTAGAGCGGATTGTCTCCCTAGGCCAGAAAAGTCCGCCAGGGTTTTGGTACGATCAGCCCTGGGCCGAATGGGTTGTGGTCTTGGCCGGATCGGCCGGGCTACGTTTTGAAGGCGAGGCCGAAATCAAGGTTTTGTCCGAGGGCGACTACATTCTTATTCCGGCGCGCGTGAAGCACCGGGTCGAATGGACTGTCAAGGATCATGCGACGATCTGGCTCGCCGTTCATTATCCCGAAGCCGAATAAAGCCGGAAAGCTAAAATTCGCTCCGGGTTAAAGCGAAGATCATGAAACGGCTCGATCAATTTGTCTCCTTGACGAAACTCCGGCGCAATCAATCAAAAGGGCTACGCTGGCCGTTGGCCCTGCGCTTTGCCTTGCGCGATTTTCGCGGCGGCCTGCGCGGGTTCGCGATCTTTCTCGCCTCGATCGCGCTCGGCGTCGCCGCGATCACCGGGATTGGCTCGGTGTCGCTTTCGCTAAAGGACGGGCTCGCCCAGCAGGGCCGCGCGATCCTCGGAGGCGACGCCTCCTTCGATGTCGCGCAGCGCGAATTGTCCGCCTCCGAGCGCGATTTTCTTGGGCGGCAGGGACGCCTCTCGGCGGCGGCATTGTTGCGCGCCATGGCGCGGCGCGATGACGGCGAGGCGGCTCTGGTCGAGATCAAGGCAGTCGATGAAACCTATCCCTTGGCGGGCGAAGCCGGCCTCGATCCGGCGTTGCCTCTCGCCGATGCTTTGGCCGGGCGCGACGGCGCCTACGGGATCGTGGCGGGCGCGGCGCTCCTTGGAAGGCTCGGCCTCGCAATTGGGAACCGTCTCACGATCGGCG
>JBAUNU010000217.1:0-2400 GCA_049579405.1 Methylocella sp. | reverse complement strand
CGGCGAAGCCCGTTTAGCGCGGTCGTTCCAAATACCCCTCCTCTTTCATCGCGGCTTCAAGCCGCATCGAAACTATTTACGCCGGAAGCTGCCTTGGCGGGGAAGGTGGGGACCGCGGCGGCGGTCTTGCCGCAAGGCTGGTGATGAGTTCGCGGCGGTCAATGTGCATGGGGAAGCTCCTTCGCGGCGCGGCGGTGAGTGAATCACAATCCCGACTCGCCGCCAAGGGGAGCGGTCGCTTAATGGTTGCCCGGGCATACCTCGCCATGCCCGCAACTCATGCCACGGAGCTGCGCAAGGGCATGGCAATTTTGTTGGTGGGTGAACCTTCCCTGGAAGGATTATTTGGCCTTCCGGCGGGCGGCAGAGGGCGCTATCTTTATGCCGGCTCGGAGACAAAGCCTCGGAGGCGACAATGGCGGACGTCGAATGGCATCTCAAGGGTCGGAATTTTTCCCACTGCAATTGCGCATACGGTTGCCCTTGCCAGTTCAACGCGCTTCCTACCCACGGCAATTGTGAAGCGGTTGTCGGGATCGTGATTGATGAGGGTAGTCATGGCGGCACCAAGCTCGACGGGCTGATGTTTGCCGGCGTGTTTTCATGGCCGGGCCCGATCCATGAGGGGCACGGGCAAGCGGTCCCGATCGTCGATGAACGGGCGAGCCCCGCGCAGCGCGAGGCCATTCTCCGCATTATGAGCGGCCAGGACACCGAACCGGGAGCGACATTCTTTCAGGTCTATGGATCGATGCTTGAAAAAGTTCATGATCCGGTCTTCGCCAAGATCGACCTCGATATTGATGTGAATGCGCGCAAAGCGCGCTTTATCGTTCCCAACGTTGTGGAAGCACGCGGTGAGCCGATCATCAATCCGGTGACAAAGAAAGAGCATCGCGCGCGGTTCAACATGCCGGACGGCTTTGAATTCACCTTGGCCGAGGTCGGACGCGGCTGGGCGAAGACACAAGGTGCCATCGAGCTCAATCTGGCGGACTCGCACGCGCATTTCGCCGAGTTGAACATCACTGGAACCGGGGTCATTCGCTGACGGCCATGACCGAGGCAATGCTGGAGATCATCCTCCGGCGCGACCGCATCATTGTGGCGTCTGCGCTCGCCGCGCTAACGGCGCTCGCATGGGCTTATGTGCTGTCGCTTGCCGCAGACATGGACATGGGCGGGATGAAGATGACCGGTTTCCGGATGGTTCCCGCGGGCATTGGGATCATGGCGCCCGCGATCGCCCCGTGGCAAGCCATCGAGTTCGTTTACGTGTTCGCCATGTGGGCGGTGATGATGGCCGGCATGATGACCCCGTCCGCCGCGCCGATGATTTTGATCTATGCGCGAGTTGGCAGGCAAGCATCGGCGCACGGCAAGCCGTTTGCGGCGGCCGGTTGGTTCGCCACCGGGTATCTTCTGGCCTGGACCGGCTTCGCGCTCGCCGCCACCGCGGCGCAGTGGGCGCTTGATCGCACGGCCTTGCTCGACCCGAAGATGGCCAGCTCTAGCCAAGTGTTCGGCGGAATCGTACTCATTGCGGCCGGCATTTACCAGTGGACGCCGCTTAAGGATATGTGTTTGGCGCATTGCCAATCGCCGCTCCTGTTCATTCAGCGCCAGGGCGGGTTCCGTCGCGATCCATTGGGCTCATTGCGGCTCGGCCTGCGTCATGGCGCTTATTGCGTCGGCTGCTGTTGGGTATTGATGGCGCTGTTGTTCATCGGCGGCGTCATGAACGTGCTGTGGATCGCCGCGATCTCCGCCTTCGTACTCATTGAAAAGATTGTGCCAGGTGTCCGCCTGATCTCCCGGATTGCAGGAGCAGGCTTTGTCGCGGCTGGGACCTGGCTTGTGGTGGTGTCGTGATGAACAGGACTGCGACGCTTTTGCCCCGAGCGACGCGCGATAGGCAGCAAACCGTCTGGCTGCAATTCTTCTCGCGTTTATGGCTTATCTACTAAAGGAGCGGCCCCGGTTTTGGCAGGAAGCGTTCGATGGTTACGAGTTCGCGCAAAAGCCATGGAGGTGCGTCTTGATGCCAACAAAATCCGCATTTCCGGCGCGCGGCCGCCCATGTGATCGAGCTTTCGAGGCGCTTGAATGACTGCATCTCCCGCAACGCAGACGAAACTGAAGCCGACTCGCTAGCCCCCGCCTTCAATGCGCGAGGCGCTCCAAAAGGTCGCGCACATGCACCTGGTCGGATTTATAATTGCCGGTGAGCGTGTACATCACCAGATTGACGCCCCCGCGCAGCGCGAGTTCGTGCTGGCGCTCACCGCCCGGCACCAGCGAATAGAGGCTGTCGCCGTCGGGGTCGCTGGCCCAGCCCGCCGCGAGATCGTTGGCGGTGATGATGATCGGCGAGACGCTGTCGCCCGCGCGGGCCGGGCG
>JBAUNU010000216.1:0-1663 GCA_049579405.1 Methylocella sp. | reverse complement strand
GGATGGAGGCGCCGGATGCCGCGAAGCACGGCGGCGGGCTGGCCTCATGGCGAGGACCCACAAGTCTTCCCAGCGAAACGCCGCGCGGGGTCAATGGCGGAAACGAGCCGGAAACGAGCGCGCAAGGGGTGGTGGCGGTTCATCGTTTGCGCAAATCCTTCAAGGCCCGCCTTGTTGTCGAGGACGTGAGCATGACGGTGCGGCGCGGCGAGGTGGTTGGCCTCCTCGGCCCGAACGGCGCCGGCAAGACCACGCTTTTTTACATGATAACCGGGCTGATACGGCCGGACAGCGGCCGCATCGAACTGGACGGGCACGATGTGACGCGCCTGCCAATGTACCGGCGCGCGCGCCTCGGCATCGGCTATCTGCCGCAGGAAGCCTCGATTTTCCGCGGTCTCGACGTCGAGGACAATGTCCGCGCGGTCCTTGAAATCGTCGAACCCGACAAGCTTAAGCGCGCTGGCGAACTCGACGCCTTGCTCGACGAGTTCGACCTCAAATCCTTGCGCAAGACGTCCTCGATCGCGCTCTCCGGCGGCGAGCGGCGGCGCTGCGAAATCGCGCGCGCCTTGGCGGGCCGCCCGTCGTTCATGCTTCTCGACGAACCGTTTGCCGGGATCGATCCCATCGCGGTGGCCGATATTCAGCTTCTTGTGCAGCACCTGAAACGGCGCGGCATCGGCGTTCTCGTCACCGATCACAACGTCCGCGAAACCTTGGGGTTGATTGACCGCGCGTACATCGTTCATGCCGGCCGGGTCTTGGTCGAGGGGACTCCGGCCAAGATTGTCGAAGACCCCAATGTGCGCCGCTTCTATCTTGGTGAGGAATTCCGGCTCTGACGGTGCTGTTCAAGACCGCCCAGGAAATCCATTTTCTCGCGAATCAGGTCTGAATTTGCCGCCGTTGACGGCGACCTCGATTCGCCTGCTCGCTGCCGCTAAGCTTAGCGGAGAGCATGGGCAACGATGCACGGACCACTCTCGTTCAGTTTTTTGTGCGGCTGTGCGGCGCCAAAGACGGGTTTGGCAGCAGAAGAATCCTTAATGTCCGCGGCTTGGCCCGTATGTACTTGACATCGATCATCTGCTAATATCCGTTAATAATCAGCTATGCCCATCGAACTTGCGACAACCTTTACACCTATCCTTACCTTATCCTCGCTACGCTGGCCATGTTCCCGTTCCGCTACGCCCCGCGCGATCCGCCCCGCTTTTCCCGAATCGCCTGGAGAAAATTATAAACTCCGATCGCATCGTCCAATGACCGGGCCCGATCCGGCAAACAGTTGCCAATGGGAGCGACTCATGAGCGACGCCTCTTCGAACCAGCATGGCAAGGCGAGTTTCGAGCTCGATCTCGGGCGTATCGGCTTCGTCGTGATTATTCCCGTCATGCTTTGGGTGTTTTACACGACGTTCAGCGGACTCGTGGACATAATGAGGAAGGGGCCGGACGACAACTTCGGTCTCATCGGCGCGGTGATCGGATCGGCGGCGATCCTGAGTTTGATGGCACTGAGCTCCTGGCTACTCGGCTCCGAGCTGGCGGCCGCGGTCGCCGGCAGACGCCGGGCGGCCAAAGGCGGAATTGCGGGGCTTTTCGTCATCATTCCGGCCTTCCTGTTTTTCTTCGGCATGTCGGCGTTTTTTTCCTACAC
>JBAUNU010000215.1:0-3692 GCA_049579405.1 Methylocella sp. | reverse complement strand
AAGGGAGCGGCTGAGGCTGATGAATGATCTTTCGTCGCAGGAGTTTCGCACTCTCATGCGCCGCGACTTCTGCAGTTTTCTCCAGCGCTCTTTTCACGAACTCGTGCCGCAAACGAAGTTTTGGCCAAATTGGCATATCGAGCATATCGCCGGTAAGTTCGAGGCCTGCCGTCAGGGCAAGATCAAGCGGCTCGTCATCAATGTGCCGCCGCGCAGCTTGAAGTCGCTTGCCGGCTCGATTGCGCTGCCGGCCTGGTGGCTCGGTCATGATCCAACCGCGCAGATCATCGCGGTGAGCTATGCCCAAGACCTCTCCGACAAACTTGCTCGCGATTGCCGGACGATCATGCAGAGCAGCTGGTACCATTCGCTGTTCGCGACGCGGTTATCGAACGAACGCAAAGCGGTCGGCGAGTTTATCACGACCGTGGGAGGGTCGCGGCTCGCAACCTCCGTCTCCGGCGTCCTGACCGGGCGCGGCGCGGATGTCATCGTCATTGACGATCCGTTAAAACCCGACGAGGCGCTCTCCGATGCGCGACGTGCGACCTGCAACAATTGGTATGATACGGTTCTCTTGAGCCGCCTCAACGACAAAAGGGCGGGCTGCATCATCCTCATCATGCAGCGCCTGCACGAAATTGATCTCGTCGGCCATGTGCTCGAACAAGAAGCCTGGGAGGTTGTTTCGTTCTCGGCGATCGCCGAAGAAGATCAGGCCTATGTCATCGAAAGCCCGTTCGGCTCGCGCACGCATCACCGGCGGACCGGCGATGTCCTGCATCCCGTACGCGAGCCGTTGGCCACGCTAGACGCTTTGCGTCATGGCCTTGGTCCCTATAATTTCGCCGGCCAATACCAACAAGCGCCCGCGCCCGCCGGTGGCGGCATGGTGGAGGCCGCTTGGTTCCCGCGTTACACCCCTGAGGATCGGCCGCAAAAAATTCGATCAGATCGTGCAAAGCTGGGATACCGCGAACAAGCCAGGCGAACTCGCCGACTATTCCGTCTGCACGACTTTTGGCGTCAGGCACAAGCATTTTTATCTCTTGAACGTTCTGCGCAAAAAATTCGGCTATCCGGATCTTAAGCGTGCCGTCGTCGAGCAATCCAAGCTCTTCGGGCCGAGCGTGATCCTGATTGAGGACAAGGCGTCGGGCACGCAACTTATTCAGGAGCTGCGTGAGGCCGGCGTCAGCGCGGTCACCCGCTACAAGCCCGAAGGCGACAAGATCATGCGTCTCAATGCCCAGACCGGCGCCATGGAAGGCGGCTTCGTGCATCTGACCCGCGAGGCGCATTGGCTTGCCGATTACCTCCACGAGCTCGTGACCTTCCCGAGAGGCCGCTACGACGATCAGGTCGATTCGACCGCACAGGCGCTGGCCTGGTCGAAGCAAAGCCAGTCCACCGGCATCATCGAATATACCCGGATGCTCTGCGAGCGGAATAGGCACCCCGTGCAGAAAATGGTCAAGCTCCGGGCGCTGACCGGCGTCACACATGTGTACACAATGACCGGCCAGCAGGTTGCGGTACGCGACGGAATGGTTGAAGTCTCCGAAGAAAACCGTGGTCCCCTCATGGCCGCTGGCTTCACCCTCATCAACGAAGAATGAGGCATGGTGCGGACATCAATCGCAAGGTTCGAAATATCCCGCTGTCATCATTCCCGTCACGACGCAGCTGGTGGGTATGCCTAAATCAAATTGAATTTCTAACGATCCCAATACTTCGGTTCCTGCGCGTCCGCCAGCAGACTCGCGGGAACTTTTTATTTGCGATCTGTACGAGGCAGCACGCTTTGGCATCTCAAAGTCTTTACTTTTCAAGGCTTTTGGGGGGAGCGGGTGGGGGATAGTTCAACGGTAGAGCAGCGGACTCTGACTCCGTCAAATCTTGGTTCGAATCCAGGTCCCCCAGCCAAATCTCATTTTTGCCGAGGTGCAAACGGTAGACGGCAAGCTGTATATGTTTGTGGCCGTCGATCGCACTTCAAAGTTCGCCTATGCCGAGCTTCACCCCCGTGCCACGCGCACCCTTGCCAAAGACTTTCTCGATAACTTGACCAAAGCCGTGCCGTACAAAATCCACACCGTCCTCACGGACAACGGCATTCAGTTCACCAAGCGCGAAGGCACGGAAGCTTACTGGACAATCCCTTTTGATCGTCTGTGTGACGCTCTCGGCATCGCGCACCGGCTGACCAAGATCAATCATCCCTGGACCAATGGTCAGGTCGAACGCATGAACCGCACCATCAAGGAAGCCACCGTCGCATGACCGTCTAAAACAACATCTGCACACGTTCCTGATGGCCCACAACTTCGCCAAACGCCCCAAAACCCTCAAAGGTCTGACCCCTTACGAATACATCTGCAAAATATGGACGAATGAACCAGAACGCTTTAATGTAGGCTACAAACGACCGCCACAACATACCCAGTGGAAAAAGGGGCAATGCGGCAATCCGAAGCGCCAATACAGACGCGCACCCACGCGCAAAAGGATGCCGTGCAGCCACAAAGCCGGAAACCCGGCTCGGCGGTCTCACGACGATTAGATGGCGCGCTCCAACAGGGTCTTGGCCCTGCTCTCCAATTCCAATCGCGCGTCCTGGTGCGGCTTGGAGCGGGCGAGCGCGGTGATGCCCTGCACGAAGTCGAACACGCTCTCCGGCGGCCGGCCTTGTTCGTCGATCCGCGGTCTCCGGAATAGTCCCGATACTTCCGCGCGTTAGCGCTCCGGCGAACGCATCGGTGCCAACCAGAGACGCAAAACGCCAGGGTGTGGGGCGCGAACGGCCGCAGGGTCTCTCAAGGCCGTTTTCGAGTCGTCGGATGTGGAGCGTTTCGCCTGGGTTTTGACGGAGGTTTAGGCGGCGAAGCCGAGAACATGTCGCTGTTCGCTCCAGTCGTGCGGCAGGTCCTTGCTCAGTCGCAAGAGTCGTGTCGGCGCGAGCTCGATCGGCTGACGGCCCTCAAGCAGCGCGCGCACAATATCAGGCGCCAGATAGGACAATCGTATGAGGGAGGTTAGCCGGCACTTGTTCGTTCCAAGGCGTCCGCTCATCGCCTCGATGCTGTCGTCCGATCCTGAGAGGAGCTGGATTCGGATTGTGAAAGCATCTTTGATCAGTTCGACGAGGCCTGCCTTGACTTCGGCCTCGGCACCATTCGCGATGACGAGGCGCTTCCCCTTGCCGGCGCGGGGCAGCTTCGCTTGGATCGACAGGGTGATGGGGTCGATATCAGGCCTTTGGCTCCCTTCTCCCGCTTCCAGCGCCGCGGCGATTTTCGCCCGGTTCAGCCAGATGTCGATCCGATTGACCGCAATGGTTACCCGTTCGACAATGTCCAGGACGAGGCTTTTCATCTCGACGGGCGGCATGGCGAGCCATCGCTTGGAAAGCGTGAAAGCGTTGCGCAAGGCCGCATCAAAGGCGCGAGCCTCAAGATCGAGCGGTGTGAGCGCATCACCGATGTCGGTCCTTGACGAGAAAAACGCCCTCAATCGGTCGAGCACCAGCGCCTCGATATCCCCCGCCGGGACGCGCATTCCTTTCTGGGCTTGCGGGTGATCTCCCGCCAGAAGGGATGCCGAAACGTAGTAGCGGTATCGCTTGGCCTTCTTTGTGGCGTGGGTCGGCGTCATCCGACTGCTGTCGGCATCGACGATCAAACCGGCCAACA
>JBAUNU010000214.1:0-6811 GCA_049579405.1 Methylocella sp. | reverse complement strand
GGTGTGGTCCTTGTAATTCAGGGCGACGCAAAAAATGCGCCGGACCGGGAAAGACTTTCCCGGCGGCGCGGGAAGCGAGACGATCGGCGGCACGGCGATGGCGAAATCACCCATGGGTCAAACCTCGGGTTTCGTTTCCGGTACCGGCAAAGCGCAACGGCGGCGGGCAATCCCCATGCTGGAACGATGGTTCAGCCAACAAAAATCCCGGATTTATTACACGTCGAGCGGTTCGGTTCCGCTCGGGCGGCCGTCGGCGCCCAAACTAATCTTTTCGATTCTCTGCTCGGCGTTCCTCAGTAAATCATTGCAATGTGTCTTCAAAGCCTCGCCGCGCGCGTAGATGGCAATCGATTCCTCAAGCCCGACGGTGCCTTTCTCGAGCTTGTCCACGATCTGTTCGAGTTCCTTGAGCGCATCCTCGAAAGACAGTTGGGCGATATCGGCGTCGGTGGCGGGCAAGGTCGTCTCTTTTTTTCGGCTTCGCGCTTTGTCCTGACGCGAACCGGCCTCGGCTTCGCTTTAAAACGCTCTAGCCGCGGTTGAGTTTCAATGCAACTCCAGAACAAAAGGGGCGCCTTCAAAACAATTGCGCCCCCGGCCGATTTTCTCGACGGCGGCAATCATCCGCCCGTTGCGCCCAAGCATCGCGTCGGCGATGACGACGAGCCGCGCATTCGGCGTCGCGGTCGGTGAATTGGCACGAACCGCTTGCGCGATCTCGGCCTCGTCGCGATGCGGGCGCAAGGCGCAGGCCGCTATAAACGCCGCCGCCGGCGAGCGGCTCACGCCCGCCCAGCAATGGATCAGCAAAGGCCCCGTCTGGTCCCATCGCCGCACGAAGGCGAGAAGCTTTTCGACGTGGGATTTGGCCGGAAGCGTATGGCCTTCCAGTTCCGCGACGATGTCGGAGAGGACGACAACGAGATGTGCTTCGGCGGCGATCCCGGACGGACGCCCGACCGGCGTTCCCTTATCGATCAACGTGACGAGGCTTTGCGCGCCACTCACGCGGACCGTCTCCGTCAGTTTTGAAAGCGGGCAGACGTGGATGCGGGGCATCGAACCGGGCCTTTGGTACCCATACGCCAGAATCGCGCCCTTCCATAGACCAGATTAGCATCACCGGGAAACTCTGGAAGCGTCGTATTTGATGAATCGCCCGCCAGTTCACGCGATTTTTAAGCCCCGGCCGCGCCGCTGGCGGACAACAAGCGTTCAAGTTCAGCCAAAAAACGCTCGGCGGCGAGCCCTGGCGCCCAGGGTTCCCAGGCTTTGCCGCCGTAGACATCGAGCAAGGGATCGGCGGGAAGCGCGTTGTAGGGAATTCGCAAGGTATTGCGGACTTCGCCCCGCGTCCAGCCGGCTACATGGACCGCCTCGGAGGCGGCGGCCACGCGGTCGGCCCGCTTATGCGCTTTTCTTTCCGCGGTCGTCCAAGGCGGTAAACCATAGCGGATGGCGACGGCGTTTTCCAACCGCGCGGTCAGCGTGCGATAGGCCTCGCCAAGGAACGGCTTTACGACGGAAATGCAATCGAAGCCGAGCAGGCCTTCGTCGGCGTCATGCAGCAATTCGCGCAGCTCAACCAGGGCATTCGCGGCGCCTTGAAAGCGGAGCCGGTGCAAGGCAAGAACCAGAAGCGAGTGCTGCGCCACCGGCAGCGGCAAGGGCCATGTGGAGTGTCCGCCCCAACGGTAGGTGCGGGCAAGGCCCAAGGCCAGGTCCGTATCTTCCCAATCGAACGGCGTCGGGTTCAAGAGATCGAGCCGTTTGCCGGAAGGCAAGCGGACCCACGCCCGGGCGTCACTCATCGCGGCGCGCATTCAGCGTGCCGCCAACAGGTGACGAGGTGGTCGTTCACCATGCCGGTCGCCTGACAAAAGGCGTAGACGACGGTCGGGCCGCAGAATCGGAACCCGCGGCTCTTCAAATCCTTGGCTATTTTCATCGAGAGCGGGGTTTGCGCCGGGATTTCGGTCACGTCGCGATAATTGTTCTGGATCGTCCGGCCGTCGAAAAAACCCCAGAGGTAATTTGAAAAGCCTTCGCCCTCTTGAATTTTCAGCCACGCGCGGGCCGAGGTTATGGTGCTTTCGATTTTCGCGCGGTTCCGGATAATGCCGGAATCTTGCATCAAGGCATCGACCTTCGCGCTATCGTAGCGCGCGATCTTTTCCGGATCGAATTGATCGAATGAGGCGCGAAAAGCTTCGCGCTTGCGCAATATCGTGATCCAGGACAGCCCGGCCTGGAACCCATCGAGCATGAGCTTTCCATAAAGCACCCGGTCGTCGCACTCCGGCACGCCCCATTCCTCGTCGTGATAGGAGAGGTAGAGAGGATCGTTGCCGGGCCATGGGCAGCGCGATTTGCCGTCGTCGGCCAACGGGTTTAGCTGCAAAGGCGCCTCCTCTAGCCCAGGTCTCGCGCCCCAAATCTTTCGCCGGATCAACCCGGCACAACGACATCGACTGACACATCACCGGCCTTTAGCGCAACAGCTGCTGCCCGCGCTTCTGCTAGCCGGTCGAGGCGCAGCATGGCAAGTCCGAAAGTGCCCGCCGTCGAGCCGACCTGGCCGATGATCGTTTCACCCGCCGTCATTTGCGTGCCTTGCCCGGGAGCCGGACCATCGAAATGGATTTTTACGATACGCTTTCTTGCCGAATTGCGGTAATGAACGCGGGCGACGACCTCCTGGCCGACATAGCAGCCCTTCTTGAAGTCGACGCCGTTCATTATGTCGAGGTTGACGTCATGCACGAATGCGTCGCCATAGCGAAAATCGACGCCGCCTTTCGGCACGCCTTGCGCGATGCGGTGCGCCTCGTAGCGCGACGCATCCACGCGACCGAGCTTTGCCAAGGCATCGCGGGGCGTTATCACGCGCAAACCCATACTGGGCCCCCGCGTGTCGCGATAGAAAACGCCTTCAATGCCGACCGGCGCCTCGCAGCTAAGAATCGCCGCGACGGCAAATTTTTTTGATTGATCCTCGATCGCGATCTTGGCTCGCATCTTGTGCAAATTCAGCCGCTTGACGAGGTCCGCAGTCTGTTCGCCGGCGCAATCGACATAATAGCCCGCCTCGGGTCCCTCCGGCAGCGGAACGACGAAAAAATCGAACAGCAATTTGCCTTGCGGCGTCAAAAGCCCGGCGTAGCGCCCTTCCCCCTTGGGAATATTAAGCACGCTGTTGGTGATGAGCCTTTGGAGAAAACCCGTCGCGCCCGCGCCCGCCACTTCGATGACGCCGCGATCGCCCAGTAGACATACCAGCTCGTCCATTCATATCCTCGACTTTCACCCTTCCACTTTGTAGATAAGCCGCCAATGACGAGACGCAAGTTGCTGTTGCTTTGCAATGGATGGAGCAGTGCACCAAAACTTTGACATGGTCTTGAAGGGCGGCACCGTAGTCGATCATAGCGGGGAAAGCGCGCGCGACATCGGAATTAAAGCCGGGAAAATCGCCGAAATCGGCGATCTCTTCCACGCCCGCGCCGGAGAAACAATCGACGCCACCGGTCTCCATATTTTGCCGGGCGTGATCGACACCCAAGTGCATTTCCGCGAGCCGGGCGGCACCCACAAGGAAGACCTGGAGACCGGCTCCCGCGCGGCTGCGCTCGGCGGAGTGACCGCGGTCTTCGAAATGCCCAACACCAATCCCGCGACCACGAGCGCGGCGGCGCTCGCCGATAAAATAGCGCGGGCGAGAGGCCGCATGCATTGTGATTTCGCGTTTTGGGTCGGCGGCACGGCGGATAATTGGCGCGATATTCCAGAGCTCGAACGCCTGCCGGGCGCCGCCGGAATCAAGGTGTTCATGGGCTCTTCGACAGGTTCGCTCCTTGTCGCGGACGATGCCGGAATCGCCGCGATCCTAGGCCAGACCAGAAGGCGCGCGGCTTTCCACAGCGAGGATGAGTTTCGCCTCGATGAGCGCAAGGATTTGCGTGTCGCAAACAATCCCTCCTCGCATCCCATTTGGCGCGACGAGACCGTGGCGCTGCGTTCGACCGGACGCCTCCTGCGCATAGCGCGGGAAAAGCGCGCCTTGATCCATGTGCTGCATGTGTCTAGCGGCGAGGAAATGGATTTGTTGGCGGCGCACAAGGATATTGCGAGCGTCGAGGTGACGCCGCAACATTTGACTTTTGACGCGCGGGACTATGCGCGGCTTGGCACGAAAATGCAGATGAACCCTCCGGTCCGCGATGCGCGCCATCGCGAACGCCTCTGGTTAGGGGTGGCGGAAGGTATCGCCGATATTCTCGGCTCGGATCACGCGCCGCATACGCTCGAAGAAAAGGCGAAGCCCTATCCGCAAAGCCCTTCCGGCATGCCCGGCGTGCAAACCCTTGTCCCAATCATGCTCGATCATGTGAAAAAGGGGCGGCTTAGCCTCATGCGTTTCGTCGACATGACGAGTGCCGGTCCCGCGCGGCTTTTTGGGATAGCGGGCAAGGGGCGTATCGCCGTGGGCTATGACGCCGATTTCACGATCGTTGATATGAAGCGGCGCGAAATAATTGAAAACCGGTGGATTGCGTCGCGCTGCGCCTGGACCCCTTATGATGGAAAGGAAGTGCAGGGCTGGCCGGTAGGGACCATCGTTCGCGGCCGGCGCGCCATGTGGGAGGGCGAGCTCACCATGCCGGGGCAAGGCCAGCCGGTGCGGTTCCACCAGGCGTTATAACGGGCAGGTGGTAGCTTTTCAGGATGAATTTTGGCTTTAGACTCACAGCAGAATGACTGCCTCGGACCGGCGCGTCATTTCGCACCTAATTTTTGCACATGAATCGTCCTTAAAAATCAAAGGCTTAGAAACTCGAGCGAAATTCTTGATTTCTGCATAAGGCATCGAAGGGCTGACGGCTAAGCCTGTCCGTGGCCGCACCCGCTCTGATGCTTGCTACGGGCCAAATGACCCTGGTTTCTGAGCAGCCAGAGGATATCTGTTAATTTAAGCAACACGTAAATGCCTTATTGTTCTGAAAATTACTGACCCGGTGATTGGAACTTCCCACCTGTTATAAAAAGGGAATATGGTGAATGACGGCATGAAAACCTCCAATGCCAACGCTTATCCTGGCGTAAGCGAATTCCGGCGCGTAGGCGTTGTCTTGGTGCCAGCCGTGGTGTTAGCCATGCTTGCATGGGAAGCACTCGTTTTTCCAAAGATCGAGCGTATGGCTTACGCCATAAGCGGAACGATACAGAAAGCGCTGGACCAGCAAACCGAGACTCTCGCACGCCTCAATGAGGAAAACCAAAAAGCAATGATAGATTTGAGAGCGAGCAAGGCTCAATAGTTAGGGGCCGAGACTCATAAGCTCCACCAGACAATAGCGGCCACAAGGCAAATGGATGCCATGAAGTTGCGGGCGAGTCGGTCATAACGGGTCGCGATTCGACGAAAGTCTTTGAGGCGGCAGAAAACATTCTCAATGCGGTGCCGCTGTTTGTAAGATCTACTGTCGAAGCTGAAGGGCTGCTTTCGGTTCGACTTGTTCGGGATGACGGGCTTGGTGCTGCGAGGAGCTTTCAAGCTGGCTTGGCGCGACGGATCAAGGGCTCGGCGGGTGGATCTGCCTCGACCTTCACCTTGCCTTCCTCGCGCTGCTGCAACCCCTCAAATGCCTCGCTTGAGCGATATGGATCGAGTAGGCTAGTCTAGTGGTAAAAATCAGACGGAAGAGTCCAGCGCGTCTGCTCGTTGCTGAAGCGGTTCCATGCGTTTGATTCCCACCCTAGTCTAGATTTGCGAGGACTTCCATGAGCGAAATTTGGAATAGATTTAAATCATTGAAGGAACGGTACGATCCTATCGTATGGCTAGTCGGCGCAGTATTGATCCCAGTCAGTGGTGGATTAATCTATATGTATTCCGCTGCAAGTTCACGAATAGATACATTTCAATCAAACATAGAAACCAACATAAAGAAGCAGTTAGAAGATCAACTTAAAGGATTTCAGGATTCTAACCACACACTATTCGAGCAGATCAAGCGAAAAATTGTGGATGAATTGGATTCTACATATTATTTTTCTAAATCTTATGCCCTGGAAGAAGCTCAATCCGTAGATCAATATCCTCTAAGTCTCAATTTTTTACGCGGCAGATACTGACCTGATAAAACGATTCATTTGGACAGCGGGCAAAGGGAGAGCCGAAATGGAGATTAGCATAAATGGCGGAAAGGGAATGAAGCTTAAGGAGTTCAAGCAACGCTCTTGGACAGATGTTGATATTACGGACTTTGTGAAAAATAGCCCGCCACTAACAGAGGAGCAATATCAAGGGATCAGCGATGGAGTCTACAATATATCGATAACACCTATACCAACACAGATTACAGAAACGGAGCGCGGTAATGGTGCTCCTTCACGTCCGCCTCAAGGCTCGAAAAACGGGGGCGCGCGCCCTGTTCAAGTTGAAAAAGGCGAGCGATACATGGATGTGTATGCTTTGGTAATTGTTAAGAGAAGTCCATTCAAATGAAACCCTACCGTTTCGCCTGGGCCTCGCCTTCCTATTCGCCACTTGTGGACCAACCGTTGCTCAGCCAAGAGTGGAGTGGCGCGAAAGCCGTCCAAATCTATGGATTGCGATTGACCAAAATTGGGGACCGATACGGTTTTCTGCTTTGAAATTCCATCTGGGGTATTACAAAGTGGAGCTTGTGGACTTGAAGTCATACCGAGAACAAAACCTCGCAAAAATCCGAGCATTAAGCGACAATCGTAAATTTTCCAATGAGTTGTTGGACTCAGGGATTGAGGTAATATATAAAACATGGCC
>JBAUNU010000213.1:0-2120 GCA_049579405.1 Methylocella sp. | reverse complement strand
TTGAGGTGCAAGCAGCCAGAGACCACCGTAGCTGCATTGCGATGGCATTGAGCGCCGATTTTTGCTCATAATGGCATTTGGACGAATTTTTGCGGCACACTCTTTTCGGAGTTTTTCAACAGTATCGGCACATAGCCGGAAGTTCGGCGCAGAGTTCTCGATGACGAGAGTCGATCCCGTTGCGGACATCGTGCCTGCATCGAGGAAACTCAGCCCATGTCGAGCCGGACATTCAAATCACCCGCAAAACGCCCCCCACCGGAACGGCAAAACCTCGAATTTCGGGTTTTTCAGCAAACTGCTAGCCCTGCTACTCGCCGTCTTCCTCCGAAAACAGGGGAAGCAGCAATTTTTCCCGCGCCGGCTCGGGGAGACCGAGATGGCGGAAGGCGTGCGGTGTCAGCATTCTGCCGCGCGGGGTGCGTTGCACGAAGCCGCGCTGGATCAGGAAGGGTTCGATAATGTCCTCGATCCCATCGCGCGGCTCGGACAGGCTAGCGGCGATCGTCTCGATCCCGGCCGGGCCGCCGCCGAACGAGACGGCGATCGTCTCAAGATAGCGGCGGTCCATCGTATCGAGCCCGATCGCATCGACGTCGAGGAGACGCAGCGCTTTGTCGGCGACGCCCCGGGTGATTTCCGGCTCGTTGTCGACGGCCGCGAAATCGCGAACCCTGCGCAGCAGGCGCCCGGCTATGCGTGGCGTCCCCCGCGCGCGCCTGGCGATTTCATTGGCGCCGTCATCGGAGATGGCGATCGCCAGCACCCGCGCGTTGCGCCGCACGATTCTTTCCAGTTCCTCGACCGTGTAGAACTCGAGTCGCAGCGGAATGCCGAACCGGTCGCGCAGCGGCGTCGTCAAAAGACCGGCGCGGGTCGTTGCTCCAACCAGGGTGAAACGCTTGAGGGGGAGCTTGACCGAGCGGGCGCCCGGTCCCTCGCCGATCATGAGATCGAGCTCATAATCCTCCATCGCCGGATAGAGGATTTCCTCGATCGCCGGATTGAGACGATGAATTTCGTCGATGAAGAGCACATCGCGTTCCTCAAGCCCGGTGAGCTGCGCCGCGAGATCGCCCGCCTTGGCGATGACCGGCCCGGAAGTCGAATGGAACGTCACGCCGAGCTCGCGGGCAATGATCTGTGCGAGGGTTGTCTTGCCGAGCCCAGGAGGCCCAACAAAGAGCACATGATCGAGCGCCTCGCGCCGCGCTTTTGCCGCCTCGATGAAGACTTTTAGGTTTTTCCGCGTTGCCTCCTGACCGGTGAAATCCGAAAGAGCAAGCGGGCGCAGCGACCTCTCTGCGTCGTCGCCGCGCTTTTCGGGGGTCACGAGTCGAGGGCTTGCCGGCACCGGACGAAGCCTTTTGCTAGTGGTTTTTCATACCCGATATATTCCCCACGGACAAGGATCGGGTAGCGCCGCGTGCGCCGGCGCGCGTGGCGGGGCGCGCAGGTCAGGGGAGGGGCACTCCTTTCACACGGGAGGGGTTACAGGTCCGATCCTTGTCGTGCCCACCATTCTTCATGAGATTAGACTAGGTAGTCTGGAAATCGGCGCGGCTCCGAAGGAGCCTTATCTCGCGTCAAAGGCCTCGACCTGAGCACGGACCGCGTCCGCCAAACCTCGAAGTCCGGCCTCCGGCAGCGCGCCAACGAGGGCGTAATTGGCTCCCCTCTGACGCCAATAAATCGCGGCCGAGGGAAAATTACCGGCCGTGCGTGCTACCGTCTCGCCAAGGTCAACGGCTTTTTCGACGCAGAGCGCGACATTGCCGGCATCTGGCTTTGCGTAAAACAGGCATGACATTTGGCCCTGTTCGCCGGGGATGACGCGAACGCCGGCAAGCTCGAGATCTTCGACCGGGAGATTCGGCAATATTGGTGCCGCCCCGTCTTGCCCCGGCCCATCGCTATTTGGCGAAAGTCGCACCGCAGCGGGTGGCGATTCAAACGCCCGGAGCGCCGACATTGTCCGCGTGACGAAGGTATCGTTCATCCCCGCCGAAATGGAGACCTCCGGGGAAGGCGGCGCGGCTTCCGGCGCGTTCACGCGACCGGCAAAATAGGCCGCGCTGACAGCAAGCAGCGCTCCGCTCGCGAAGGAAAGCCCAATCAGC
>JBAUNU010000212.1:0-1757 GCA_049579405.1 Methylocella sp. | reverse complement strand
TCCGTCTCCTGGTCGATTAACGCGGCATGGCGTTGCGAAAAAGTGCCGCGCTCGGTGTCCTGGCCGGAAAGACGCACCGGATAGCCTTCGTCGACAAGCGTCGCGAAAGCGAGCGCCTCGCCCATCGCCCAGTCGATGCCTTCGCCGGTCTCGGCCATCCTGCGCCGGTTGTCGAGGAGGCGCCGGATGGTGCGGTGGACGTTGAATCCCTCGGGAACCGAAGTGAAGCGGCGACCGATTTCGGCGAGCCGCGCGCGGTCGACGCCGGTGCGGCCGCGGCGGTCGTCCTCGGCCCCGGCCTCCGCAGGCTTAAGACCCGCCCAGCGGCCATCGAGCCAATCGGCTTTGCCGGGCTTGAAGGATTTGCTGGCTTCGAGCGCGGTTTCGAGGTGATGGCGCCAATTCGCTTGCAGCTTTGCAACCTCGCCATCGGTCAAAACCCCCTCGGCAACGAGCTTCGCGGTGTAGATTTGGAGCGTCGTCTTGTGCGAATGGATCTCTTTGTACATCACCGGCTGGGTGAAGGCGGGCTCGTCGCCTTCGTTGTGGCCGAACCGGCGATAGCAAAACATGTCGATGACCACCGGCTTATGGAACCTTTGGCGAAATTCGATCGCGATCTTCGCGGCATAGACGACGGCTTCGGGGTCGTCGCCGTTGACGTGAATGATCGGCGCCCCGATCATTTTCGCGGTATCCGACGGATAGGGCGAGGATCGCGAATAGCGTGGCGAGGTGGTGAAGCCGATCTGATTATTGATGATGAAGTGAATCGACCCTCCGGTCCGGTATCCCTTGAGCCCGGAAAGACCGAAACATTCGGCGATCACGCCCTGACCGGCGAACGACGCGTCGCCATGAATGAGGAGAGGCAGCACTTTCGTGCGTTCGACGACGTCGTGCAACTGATCTTGCTTGGCGCGCACCTTGCCGAGGACGACCGGATCGACGCTCTCGAGATGCGACGGGTTCGCGGTCAGCGAGAGGTGCACCCTGTTGTTGTCGAAGTCGCGGTCGGATGAGGCGCCAAGATGATATTTGACATCGCCGGAACCCGCGACGTCGTCGGGCGTGAAGGAGCCGCCCTTGAATTCATTGAAAATCGCCTTGTGCGGCTTCCCCATGACCTGGGAAAGGACATTGAGGCGGCCACGGTGCGCCATGCCAAGCACGATGTCCTGGACGCCCAAGGCACCGCCGCGCTTGATAATTTGCTCGAGCGCCGGAATCATCGCTTCGCCGCCGTCAAGGCCGAAACGCTTGGTGCCCGTGTATTTGATGTCGAGGAACTGCTCGAACCCTTCCGCCTCGACGAGCTTATTGAGAATTGCGCGCTTGCCTTCCTTGGTGAACGTAATTTCCTTGCCGGGGCCTTCGATCCGCCGCTGGAACCAACCCTTTTCAACCGGATCGGAAATATGCATGAATTCGAACCCGATGGTGCCGCAATAGGTGCGGCGCAGGATCTTCAACATTTCCGGAATGGTCGCGAATCGAAGCCCAAGCACTCCATCAATGAAAATATTCCGGTGGTAGTCGGCCTCCGTGAACCC
Organism: Methylocella sp.; assembly: GCA_049579405.1. GTDB lineage: Bacteria > Pseudomonadota > Alphaproteobacteria > Rhizobiales > Beijerinckiaceae > Methylocapsa. The sequence continues at coordinate 204 of JBAUNU010000212.1, read as the reverse complement.
ATAGGCGGCCGGATGCAACTCCTCGTGATCTTTCGGGGGCTCGATGCCAAGCGGATCGAGATTGGCATGGAGATGGCCGCGGATGCGATAGGCGCGGATCATCATCAGCGCGCGCACCGAATCGCGGGTCGCGCGCTGGAGCTCGCTGGGGGACAGCAGAGCGTCCTCGCCGGCTTTCGCCTCGAGCTTGGCGCCGATCTGGGC
>JBAUNU010000211.1:0-13826 GCA_049579405.1 Methylocella sp. | reverse complement strand
CGCTTGGCGAGCCGGACCTCGTCCTCGCCCAAGGGTTCGCCATGGGCTGCGGCGGTATCGATCTTGTGCGGGGAGCCATAGCCTATGTGGCTATCCAGAATGATCAGGGTCGGCCGGCCCTTGGTGCTCCGGAAGACCGCGAGCGCATCCTCGATCCGCTGCAGATCATTGGCGTCACCGACCCGCAGCACGTTCCATTGATAGCCGAGGAAGCGCGCTGCGACATCCTCGGTGAAGGTGATGCGCGTGTTGCCCTCGATGGTGATGTGGTTGTTGTCGTAGATCCAGCACAAGTCGTCGAGGCCGAGATGCCCGGCCAGCGAGGCCGCCTCCGAGCCGACCCCTTCCATCAGGCAGCCGTCGCCGCAAACCGCATAGATGTCGTAGTCGAAGATATCGAAGCCGGGCCGGTTGTAGCGGCTGGCCAGCCACTTGCGCGCGATCGCCATGCCGACGCTCGTCGCGATCCCCTGACCTAGCGGACCGGTCGTCGTCTCGACCCCGGACACCCAGTGATATTCGGGATGCCCCGGCGCTTTGCTGTCCAGCTGGCGGAAGTGGCGGATGTCGTCGAGAGTGACCGACGGCTTGCCCAGTCGTTCGTATTCCGCGTTCACCGCTCGGGTGCCCGTCAGGTGCAGTACGGACCACAGCAGCATCGAGGCATGGCCGTTCGACAAAACGAAGCGGTCGCGATTTGGCCAGATCGGATCCTGCGGGTCGAACCGCATGACCCGGTTCCAGAGCGTATAGACCAGCGGCGCCAATGCCATCGGCGTGCCTGGATGGCCCGACTTTGCCTCCTGGACCGCGTCAATAGAGAGAGTGCGGATCGTGTTGATCGCCAGTCGATCGAGCTCTTGCTTGGTCATGTCACCTGACTCCCGTTCCTGATTCCGCTCCTCGATCAGCTACGACCCGGCTGGTTTCTCGAGATGACCGCCGAACTCGTAGCGCATCGCGGAGAGCAGCTTGTCGGCGAAATCCGCCTCGCCGCGCGAGCTGAAGCGCTCATAGAGGGCAGATGACAGAACATGCGCCGGCACGCCTTCGTCGATGGCGGCTTTGATGGTCCACCGGCCTTCGCCGGAATCCGATACCCGGCCCGCGAAGCCCGACAGCGCCGGATCGTTGATCAGCGCCGCTGCCGAAAGGTCGAGCAGCCAAGAGGCGATCACGCTGCCGGTGCGCCAGACTTCCGTGATGTCCGGCAGGTTCAGATCGTATTGATAATGTTCGGGATCGCGCAGCGGTGTCGTTTCGGCGTCGGCGGCGCCGCCCTGCTTGCCGATGTTAGCAGCCTTGAGGACGGCAAGACCTTCGGCGTAGGCCGCCATCACGCCGTATTCGATGCCGTTGTGCACCATCTTTACGAAATGGCCGGCGCCGTTCGGTCCACCGTGCAGATAGCCGTCCTCGGCGGTTCCGTTCGCCTTCTCGCGTCCCGGCGTGCGCGGGATGTTGCCGCGGCCCGGCGCCAGGGTGGCGAAGATCGGGTCGAGATGCTTCACGACGGTTGCCTCGCCGCCGATCATCATGCAGTAACCGCGCTCGAGCCCCCAGACGCCGCCGCTCGTGCCGACGTCCACGTAGTGAATGCCATTGGCCGTCAATTTCTTGGCGCGGCGGATGTCGTCGATGTAACAGGAATTGCCGCCATCGATCAGGATGTCGCCCCGCTCGAGATGTGGCAGCAGATCAGCGATGGTTTGGTCGACTGCGCCTGCCGGCCGCATCAGCCAGATTGCCCGCGGCTTTGCCAGTGACTGCGACAGTTCCGCCAGTGAGGAACTGCCGACCGCCTTCTCTTTGACGAGCCCCTGAACCGCCTGCGCGGACATATCGTAGACGATGCACTGGTGGCCACCGGTCAGCAGACGGCGCACCATATTTGCTCCCATCCGGCCGAGGCCGATCATTCCGAGCTGCATGAGCAAGTCCTCCTTAGCAAGGTCCTATTCCCGCGCAGGCGATTACGCCTGCGGCCGGGTCGCGGTGGGGCGCGCGGCTGCCTCGAAAACGCCGACAAACTCGTGGTAGCGGCGTGCGATCTCGCCAACGGCAGCTTCGCGCGTCACCTTCTTGGCGCGCCAGTCCGCCACGGGATCCCAAAAGACGGTGCGGCCTACGGCAAATCCGATAAAGCCGGCGACCCCGGCAGCCGTCGCCAGCCACTCCCGAACTTTGGCGTCATCCTCGCCACGCCCGAGAATGATGCAGCCGACCCGATCGCGGCCGCCGGCCCGCGCCGCCGCCACGATCCTCTCGCAATCCTGGCGCCGCTCGAGACCCTCGACCTTCCAAACGTCCGGGTCGACACCGGCGGCCTGCAGCTCCTCTATGGCGCCGACCATCAGCTGCGATCGCAGCTCGCGATCGTACGCCTTCCGGTCGCCTTTGAGCCTGTCGAGCTGCGCCTTTTCCGCCGGCACCAACAGTTCGAACATCAAGCGACTGCGGTTCTTGGCAATGAGAAAATCAGACAGGCGTTTAAGTCGGGCCGCCTGCCTCCGGTTCAACGCGCGGTCGCCCTCCGGGTTATAGCGGACCAGCACCTTGCAGAAGCTCGGGTCGAAATCTTCGATATGGCGCGCGAAATCCTCGCCATATTCGAAATCGAACTCGTCCTGTCCGCTCTTCTCGGCCGGGCAGGCGGTGATGATGCCGTCGGCCGCGGCATCGCGCAGGATGGCATCGCCGAACTGCTCGTCCACCAGAATGCCCGCCTTCTCCTTGGGGACGCCCGCGCTGAGCGCTGCAATGAAACCGTCATAAATGATCCGTTTGGCGGCGGCGATTGTCGCGGTCTGCGCCTCGTTCAGCGGGGAGTTCCAGCCGAACATCCTCTTCTGAAAAGAGCCGCGGTGATCAAACGGCAGGATGTAGAGCGCGCGGTCGTACCCTCGCGGCATCATTTGCCTCCTTTCTGCTTGCGGTAGCGCCGGATCAGCGCGTTGGTCGAGCTGTCGTGCTGGAGCTTGGCTTCAGTCGCACCCTCGAGCTGGGGAATGATCTGCTGGGCGAGCGCCTTGCCCAATTCCACACCCCACTGGTCGAAGGAATCGATCTGCCAAACGGTGCCCTGAGTGAAGACGCTGTGCTCGTAGAGCGCGACCAACTTACCCAGCGCGGCTGGCGTCAAAGCGCCCAGCAGAAGGGTGTTCGACGGACGATTGCCGTCGAACAGCCGATGCGGCACGAGCCAATCCGGCGTGCCTTCCGCCTTCACCTGCTCCTCCGTCTTGCCGAAAGCCAGGGCCTCGGTCTGGGCAAAGACATTCGCCAGCAGCATGTCGTGATGCGCGCCGAGCGGATTGAGCGTCTGCGCAAAGGCGATGAAGTCGCACGGGATCAGGCGGGTGCCCTGATGGATTAGCTGATAGAAGGAATGCTGGCCGTTCGTACCCGGTTCGCCCCAGTAAATCGGGCCGGTGTCGTAATCGACCCGGTTGCCGTCGAGCGTCACGTGCTTGCCGTTGCTCTCCATCGTCAGTTGCTGGAGATACGCGGGAAAGCGCTTCAGATATTGCTCGTACGGAAGGACCGCCACCGTCTGCGCGCCGAAGAAATTGTTGTACCAGACGGCGAGCAGGCCCATCAGCACCGGCAGGTTGCGCTGGAACGGCGCGGTGCGGAAGTGCTCGTCGATCGCCTGGAAGCCGTCGAGCATGGCGCGGAAATGATCTGGGCCGATGGCGATCATCGTGGACAGGCCGATGGCGGAATCCATCGAATAGCGGCCGCCGACCCAATCCCAGAAGCCGAACATGTTGGCCGTGTCGATACCGAACTGCGCGACCTCTGTGGCATTGGTAGAAACGGCGACGAAATGACGGGCGGTCGCGGATTCTTCGCGGTTCAATCCGGACAGCAGCCAGTCGCGCGCGCTATGCGCGTTGGTCATCGTCTCCAGCGTGGTGAAGGTCTTGGAGGAAACGATGAACAAGGTCTCCGCCGGATCGAGATCGCTGACCGCTTCGGCGAGATCGGTGCCGTCGATATTGGACACGAAGCGGAAGGTCATCGAGCGATCGCTGTAGTGTTTCAGCGCCTCGTAGGCCATGACCGGGCCGAGATCGGAGCCGCCGATGCCGATGTTGATCACATTGCGGATGCGCTTGCCCGTTTGGCCCTTCCAGTCGCCACTGCGCAGCCGGTTGGCGAAATCCGCCATCTTGTCCAAGACGGCATGGACATCGAGCACGACATTGCGGACGTCATGCACGACCGAGGCGCCCCGCGGCGCGCGCAAGGCGACGTGAAGCGCGGCGCGGTTCTCCGAGACGTTGATCCTGTCGCCGCGGAACATCGCGTCGATGTGCTCCCGCAACCCGGATTCCTGGGCCAGCTCAAGCAACAGTCTCAGAGTGTCATCGGTGATCCGGTTCTTCGAGTAGTCGAGATAGATTCCGGCCGCTTCGATCGCCAGCCTCTCCCCGCGCTCGCGATCCTCGGCGAAGAGCCGCCTGAGATGGACGTCCTTGATCTTGTGGTAGTGCTTCTCCAGTGCCGCCCAGGCGGGGCGCAGGCGCAAAGCCGAAATGCTCATAACTGTTTCCCTCGTGGATTGTGGTGCACGCTCGTGTGGACGGTCGGCATTGTCATCGGCATCAGCCCGCCCTACGGATCGCGGTGCTCTTGGACTCGATGCAGGCCATCAGGTCATTCCAGGACTTGACGAAGGATTTGGCACCTTCGTCCTGGAGCCGGACGGCGAGCGCCTCGATATCGATACCCGCCTCGGCGAAGCTCGCCAGTACTGTCTCGCAATCGCCTCCGTCCGGGGCGAGGGTCGCGCCGACCTCGCCATGGTCGGCGAAGGCCTCGAGGGTGCCCTCCGGCATGGTGTTGACGGTGAAGGGCGCAGCGAGAGCCTTGACGTAGAGGATGTCGGAGGCGTGCGGATCCTTGCTGCCGGTGCTGGCCCACAGGAGGCGCTGGGCGCGGGCGCCGGCGTTGGCGGCGCGCTGGAAGCGCGCTGAAGCGAGCAATTCCCGATAGGCCTTGTAGGCGCGCTGGACGATCGCGATGCCGAGCCGGTTGTCCAGCTCGCCCGGGACCTTGCCACTGATCGCAACGTCCCAGCGGCTGACAAAGAGCGAGGCGACCGAGGCGACGGCCGGGTTCAGCCCCGCCTCAATGCGCCGCTCGATGCCGCGCAGGTAGGCTTCGGCTGCCGCGACATACTGCTCGCGCGAGAAGAGCAGTGTGACATTGACGGGAACGCCGGCGAAGATCGCCGCCTCGATCGCAGGCAGTCCTTCCGCAGTGCCGGGAATCTTGATGAAGACGTTGGGCTTGCCGCCGCGCCGGTGGAGACCGCGCGCAGCCGCCAGTGTGCTGGCGGTGTCATGGGCCAGCAAGGGCGAGACCTCCAGCGACACCCAGCCATCCACTCCGTCGGTCCGAGCGAAGACGGGCTGGAACAACTCTGCAGCCCGGGTCAGATCCGCCAGCGCCAGTTCGAAGAACAGATCCTCCGCCGATTGCGTCGACAATGCCTTCCGGGAAATGTCGGCGTCATAGGTTATGCTGTTTTTGATAGCGTGATCGAAGATCGTGGGGTTCGATGTGAGCCCCGTCACCGAAAACTCGTCGATGTAGCGTTGCAGCGTGCCGCTGTTCAGCAGCTCGCGGGTAATATTGTCGAGCCATAGGCTTTGACCGAGATCGTGGAGCGTCCTCGTCGGTTTCATCGCGTTATCCTCCGGCTGGGTGCAAAGTAGTGTCGACACTGGCCACAGCGGCAGGTCATAGTCGAGCAGGTCTCTAATGCACTCACTGTCACGTCAGTCATTGGCAAACCTCGGCCAGCGGTGCCCCTTAATAGCATGTTTTATTCAGCCGCTTCGGCAAGCCGCGGGTTTCCGGAACGCTGCTCGCATGGCTTCGTCGCGTGGGCGATATTATTCGCCGTGTTGACAAGCGCAATATGGGAGAACGCCTGGGGGAAGTTGCCAACCAAACGTTGAGCGCCAGCGTCGTATTCTTCCGCGAGCAGGCCGACGTCGTTGCAGACGCCAACCAGCCGCTCAAAAAGGCGCTGCGCGTCCGCGGGACGTCCGATCAGGACATAGGCGTCGGCGAGCCAGAAGCTACAGGGAAGGAAGGCGCCTTCGCCGGGCGGCAGGCCGTCCTCGGTCGCGGCAGTGTCGTACCGGAGCACGAACCCGCCGTGTAGGAGCTTTCGCTCGATGGCCTCGACAGTGCCTTGGACGCGCGGGTCGTCGGGTGGCAAGAAGCCGACCTGCGGGATCAGCAGCGCACTCGCATCCAACAAGTCGCTGTCGTACTTCTGGGCGAACGAGCCAAGATCCGTGTTGAACGCCCGCCGGCAGACCTCCTCGTGGATCTCCGCGCGGATCCCGCGCCAGCGGTCGACCGGGCCGTCGAGACCGAACGCCTCGACGGCCTTGATGCCCCGGTCAAACGCGACCCACGCCATCACCTTCGAATAGGTGAAGTGATGGCGTCCGCTCCGCACCTCCCAGATGCCTTCGTCGGGGGCGCGCCACGCGGTTTCGAGATGCGCGAGCAGCGCGCGCTGAAACTCCCACGCGGCCGCGAGGTCCTGGAGACCGCCGATCCGCGCATGATGAGCCGCATCCATCACTTCGCCGAAGACATCGAGCTGGAGCTGGTCGGCGGCGGCGTTGCCGATGCGCACGGGCTTCGAGTTCTCGTACCCGCCGAGCCATGGTACCTCGCGCTCGGCCAGCCATCGTTCCCCCGCGACCCCGTACATGATTTGGATATCCGCCGGGCTTCCGGCGGCGGCTCGCAGCAGCCAGCCGCGCCACGCCCTCGCCTCGTCGTAATATCCCGTGTTCATCAGCGCCAGGAGCGTCAGCGTGGCGTCGCGCAGCCAACAGAAGCGGTAGTCCCAGTTGCGCGGCCCGCCCAATTGCTCGGGCAGCGAGGTGGTCGGCGCGGCGACGATGCCCCCTGTCGGCGCATAGGTAAGAGCCTTCAACGTGATCAGCGAGCGAGTGATGATCTGGGCGTGCTGTTCGGGGCTGCGGCACGCGCTCGCCCACGACTGCCAGAATTCTTCCGTGGATCGCAGCGCGTCGTCGGCATCCACTGGTTCGGGAAGGGGCAAGTGGGATGGTACGTACGTGAGAACGAACGGCACCCGCTGCCCGGCGGACACGGCGAAGTCGCCCACCGTGGTCAGCCCATCGCCCCGAAGCTCGACCGGCGTGCGGAGGTGTAACATGTCCGGGCCTGCAATCGCGAGGAGGTCGCCGGTCTCGCTGCGCGTTACCCACGGCACCCAACCGCCGTACCCGAAGCGGACGATTAATTCGCTGCGCATCGGCACAGTGCCGCGCTTGCCGACTACCAGACGCACGAGAGGGGAGCCGGCCCGCCCCCCGCGCAAGGGCATGAAGTCGATCAGGACGGCCGCACCGCTGCCGTCGGTGGTGGTGAACTCGGTTTCGAGGATCAGCGTGTTGCGCCGGTAGCGGCGCCTGAGCCGCCCGCTCGCTTCCGCTCCTGCGGCGGCTGGCGCGATCCGCCAACGGCCATTGTTCGCGTCGCCCAGCAGCGCCGCAAAACACGCCCCCGAGTCGAAGCGGGGCCAGCAGAGCCAGTCGATGGAGCCGTCCTTGGAGACGAGCGCGGCCGTCTCACAGTCACCGATGAGCGCGTAATCCTCGATGCGACTAGACATGAGCGGTGAGGTCCCGAAAGTGATGACGACGTTGGCGTTGTTCGTCCGATCGACGAGCGCCTCTGACCAACGCCGGGACGGCGGGCGGGCAGAAATCAGCCGCAGAATCGCCTATCGGTGTTTTGCTCCCCGAGCGTGGGCTCGAAAACCCAACTTTGACGTTTGCCATCCGATTACTGCGAGCGCGGAATTCATGGGTGGTGCGAGACCAGTGATAGATCGATCGAGGCTCGCTCCGAATGTCATGGCTGTTCCTCGGGAAGCGAGTGGTCTGCGGGAAAAGTTCGACTGTCGTCATATGTGTTATCCCTAGATCGGCAGTCTTCTGGTTGTATTTACTGCGCCGTTTCACTACTGATGTAGTACCACTGCACTAGCCTCACGCCTTTGCCTGGCGGACTTGCGACTCGCACTGCGCCGCGCACGCATTGATCACTGAACTTGGAGAAATTGCGATGAAAGAGGGCCAGTAATATCGCGAGCATATTCATCATGCGATGATTAGCTTCCCGGACGTCAAGTCCGTCTTCGTTCATCTGCCGCGGCTCCAGCATCGTGCGCCTCCATCGAGAGGTCATCGTTCTATCAGGTTCGGAATCGTGTTTCCTGAATAATCTTGCGATCTAGGAACGTGCTTGCTGCTATTTCGAAGCGAAGGCTGCCTGCAGCCGCATCAAATCGCACCTGCAGACGCCGGCACACGCGCGGCAATCCCTCAGCACTGTGACCCCCCTCGAAATGATGGACGCCTCTGATAAGCTCCTTTGGGAGCAGGAAGGTGTTTGATGGGTACAGCGCGTCGTCAATACATGGATGAATTCAAGCGGGAGGCGGTTGGGCTGCTGGTGAGCAGCGGCCGGCCGTTGAGCGAGATTGCGCAGGAGCTGGGGATTGCTCCTTCGAGGCTGCGCAAGATGGTGGAGGATAGGTTAGGCAAAACCAGAAGTGCAGTGGTCACTGCTATCAGAATATGCTTTATCATAAGCCGTTGCCCTCCCGAACTCCTACTTGGGGGCACCAAGATTTACGACGGACCATTGCATGGCAGCCCCCATGGCAAGGGCTTGACATTGCCAAGATCCATCGAAAGCGGCAACCTCCGTCACAACGAGGCCGTCATCCGGTTGATGCCGACAATGGGTGATTTTCTTTCAACTATTTTGGGTGCGCTCGAATGACCGACAGTCTACTGCGATCCGTCGTCCATCCAACCGATTTCTCGCCGGCCGGATTGGATGCTTTCGCGCACGCGCTCCGTCTCGCCGTCGCGGCCAAGAGCCATTTTTATATCCTGCATATTGAACGCGAAACCGAGCAGGCTGACTGGGTCCAGTTTCCGCGCGTGCGGGAGACACTGGCCGCCTGGGGGATGATCGCGCCCGACGCGCCGCGGTCCGCAGTGGCGAGCGAACTCGGCCTGAGGGTCGAGAAGGCGATCATCGAATCCAAAGACCCGGTTCGCAGCGTCGAGGCTTTTATAGAGCGGCATCGGTGCGATTTGCTGGTGCTGATGATCCATGCGCGAAGCGCGCCGCAGCGTTGGATCCGGGGGTCAGTCGCCGAGGCAGCGGCCCGCCAGGCGGATGCGCCGACATTGTTCCTGCGCGAGGACCAAAGAGGTTTCGTTGACCGCGAGACGGGCGCGATTTCCTTGCAGACGATTCTATTGCCGATCGACGGCGCCGTGCCCTATCAGAACGCTTGTCGATGGGTCGCGGCCTTCGAGCGGATCGCCGGTTCTATCGCGCGCATCCACCCGCTCCATGTCGGCACTTCAACGCCCGCGAATGCTAGCGAGTTCGAGGGGGCGATCGATGTTCAGGAGGGGCCCGTAATCGAAACAATTATTTCGGTCGCTGAGAAGATCGGCGCGGATATCATCGCCATGCCCAGGGCGGGTCGCCACGGCCTATTCGACGCCTTACGAGGCAGCGTCACTGAGCGCGTGCTGCGCGAAGCGCCCTGTCCTGTGTTGGCGGTTCCGGTAATGTAAACTAGTGGCCCGCTTCAATCATTTTGAAACGATTTGATGATTCGCTTTCGGCCTGACCCGGAGCGACGGAGGCGATCATGGTGCGAAGGAAATTGTCGTAAAAAAATATGTTGTGCGGTTGAGCTGCGGCGAACGTGAACAGCTTGCAACGCTGATCCGGAAAGGAAAAAGCCCGGCGCAACGCCTGATGAAGGCGCGGATCTTGTTAAAGGCGGACGTCTCGGAAGCTGGCGAAGGATGGAGCGACAACCAAATTATCGAGGCCCTGAAGACCGGCGCATCCATGGTTTACCGGGTGCGCAAACAACTGGTGGAAGAAGGCCTCGAGGCTGTGTTGAGCCGCAAGCCACGAGCGGCGCCTGCCGTTCCCAGAATTTTCGACGGCGAGAAGGAAGCCAAGCTGATTGCCTTGGCTTTTTCCCAACCTCCCAAGGGACGCGCGCGCTGGACATTGCGTTTGTTGGAGAACAAGGTCGTGGAACTGAACATCGTCGATCGCGCCGGCGACAGCACGATCGGGCGGACCCTCAAAAAAACATTCTCAAGCCGCATCTGAAGCAGCAACGGGTCATTCCGCCGAAGGCCAACAGCGCATTCGTGGCGGCCATGGAAGACGTGCTGGCCGTATACACGCGGCCGCGCGATCCCGATATTCCTTTGGTTTGCTTGGACGAGACCTCGAAGCAGTTGATTGCCGAAACGTGCGCTCCGATCCCCTTCAGCGAGCTTTTGGAATAGCGCGCGGTCAAGGCCGCGCGGGCTGCGATAGTCGACGTCCTCGATGGACGCCTGTTGGCGCAGTTTGGCGTAGCGCAATCGCGCCGCCAACCTTTTGTCGCGCCGCCACGAGGCCTCACGATCGAGCAGCAGCCCCAGCCATTCAGAATGACCGAGGCTTTCCTTGCTCTTGACCGGCACGAAGCGCATGCCGGGCCGCGCCATGGCCTCACAGATCGCGGCCGCGTCCGCGGCGTCGTTCTTACCGCGCTTGATATAGGGCTTGACGTAAATCGGCGGGATCAAACGCACCTCGTGGCCCATCGCCCGCAGTTCGCGCGCCAAATAATGCGACGAGCCGCAAGAGGCTTCGCCTCCGAAAAGAACTTGTGCATCGCTTGGCGGCTGAGCTTGCGCGTCGCCGCATGTCCATCTTCGCTCTCCAGAGCATGAGTCCGAAAATAGTTCTTGGCGAGATCAACACCGATTGTGATAAACTTTTTCATGGACGGTCTCCCTCTTTGTGGCGCTCCAGCGACCACGCTTTGGCACTTTGATGCCGTTGAGGCGGGGCCGTCCACGCCATCAACGGCGGAGCAAGAACCGGCGTCCACATATGATATATTGTGACGCGCGATTGGGAGGGCGTCGCGAATTTGTATCGCCGCCGCCGCCATTATTCAATGTGGCCGGCTTGCCATCGAACACCGAAGACGGATTCACTCGCGGTCACGGACTACATTCTGCCGCGCGCGCCGCGCCATGGAGGAGCCACATGAGACGCGCGCGACCGGCCAGGAGGCCGTTCCAATGACAACGGCCGACCGTATGCTGTTCGGCTCAGCCGAGAACCACGCCTCGCAGCAAAGCTTGCGCGGTCTGGACTGGCTGAACTTGTTTCTCGCGGGGGTATTGACCGGATTCGGGCCGTTTGTCGCCCTGTATCTGGCGGGGCGAAGTTGGACAAAAGTAGAAATAGGGTTCGTCCTGACCGTCAGCGGCCTTACCGGATTGTTGATCCAAGTACCTGGCGGGGAACTGCTCGACATGGTCAGGTCGAAGCGGCCACTGGTCGCGCTTGGGGTCGCGACGATTGCCTGTGCGGCCCTGATCCTGGCGCTTTGGCCGAGCTTCACGCCTGTGCTCATCGCGGAGGTGCTCCTGGGAATGACCGGTGGGTTCCTTGGGCCAGCAGTTGCGGCGATCAGCCTTGGTCTGGTCGGAAACGATGGGCTGCCCGAACGTCTCGGGCGAAACCAGCGCTTTGCGGCAATTGGCGGCTTCGGTGCGGCAGCTCTCATGGGCTTGCTGGGCTACTTGTTCTCGAACCAGGCCATCTTTTTTGCTAGCGCGGCGCTTGCTTTTCCGACATTGGTCGCTCTCGGCCGGATTCGTGCTGACGACATCCACTTTGCCCGTGCCTGCGGTGCCCCCCATGGTGATTATCATCCCGCGCGACCTCCAAGGAGTGCACGGGCAGCCGTCGGCACGAACTATCGCCTGCTCATCTTCGCCAGTTGCATCGTCTTGTTCCAATTGGCCAACGCTTCCCTTTTGCCACTGGTCAGCGAGGGATTGGCACGAGACCACGGATCATCGCTTGTTGTATCAGCACTCATATTCGTCCCGCAGATTATTGTCGCTATTTTGGCTCCGTGGGTGGGGCGCGGTGCAGGGAGATGGGGTCGTCGGCCGCTGCTGCTTATCGGGTTGGGTGCGTTACCAATCCGGGCCGCTTGTCTCGCGCTCGTTGACGATCCACTCTTGTTAGTGGCTGTCCAGATGCTCGACGGTATCAGCGGGGCTGTGTTCGGCGTGTTAACTCCGTTGGTCATCGCCGACATAACGAAGGGCACCGGACGGTTCAACCTCGGGCAAGGCATTGTCGGAACCTTCAGCGGCATCGGCGCGGCGCTCAGTACCACGGTCTCGGGCTATGTGGCCCAAAGCTTCGGCGGTGCAGCCGGCTTCTACGCCATGATGGGTGTGGCTTTGGCTGCGGTGGCTGTTTGTTGGGTTTTCATGCCGGAAACCAGGGGCGCCTCGCTCCGTGCCGGAGCTCGGGACAGGGGGTGAAGGCGGCGGACGACCATTCTGTTTTGTAACGGGAGCACGTCATGCCGTTCAAAACGGTCCTGATCAGCAGGGCCTGTATTTCCCCGAAAGTCACCGTCGAGCATGTTCACGAACTGGGCAAAGGAGAGCAGCACCAAAAGCGGGGTCCTTATTGCATGCAAATTCACCCCTTGTCATTTCGGTTTGATGCCAAGTAGGCCGATCACCCGGTAGTGCCTCATTTTGATTTTCGCTTCTTGTTTTTCTTCCCCGATGCAACGAGCAGCCCATTGGCTTTTAAGGCGTCATAAATCGCATTCACCGCCTTACCGGAATCAGCAATCTTCATTTCAATTGAACCATCGGCAACGAGCGCAAGAAGCATGACTTCCTTGATTTTTGACATTCTTGATCTCCAATCCGATGCGCTACCAATTCGCTCTGGAATTGGTACGCCAGCCGATGCATAATAGATCATGGCAGAGAAACATCCAAAACGCCCACCCGACCTGAACCAATGGGCTAAAGCGCATGGTCGATATCGCGACCAGCGAGGCCTGCGGAATTGGAGTGCGCCCTTGAGGCCGGACAGTTGGGGCCTAGGGAATTAAACATTAAACTGGTAGCTGGCTTTCGGAGGATGCAAGCCATGGCCAGACCTCGCAAGGGCGCGCGAGCCGAGCGTCGCAGCTATTTCACGACACCCTTGATAGCAGGGCCGTCGCCGGCTATGTCGCGCGGCTCATGCTGGCAGAGAAGCTCGTTTTCGTCTTTCCGCAATGGTGGTTTAATGTACCGGCAATCCTGAAGGGCTACTTCGATCGTGTGCTCGTGCCCGGCGTTGCCTTCGACCACCCTTCGGGCGGTGGCCCACTGATCCCGACGGCTCAACCACGTCAACGCGCTTTGGGTGGCGAGTTCGACCGGCGCACCCTGGTGGGTCACGCGATTGTACATGGGCGACCCGGTCCGCCGCCAGATTGCCCGCGGCATCAAGCCCCTTGTCGGTCGCAAGGCAAGTTTCCGGATGCTGACCCTATACGACATGGACCGAATGACCGAGACGCACGCGGGCGCCTTCCTCGACCGCCTCGAACAGGCTTTCCTGCGCTTCTGACCTGGCGGCCCGGCGCTTCCCCTGCTCCACCCGGCCCTGTCACGTCATCGAAAGAAGAACGCTTGAAATCTGCGTCTCAAATATATTCAAGGGACCACGACTGCCGTGCGTCACACGTTCACCCTACAGCACCACGAGTTATGATCGAATGTTGGTGACGAGCGAGGTCAGGCGGCAGTTTGAGCTTCTTCTTTTGCAACCTCGATTCCGTCGGTGAAACATACCCCGAGAATGACCTTTGGCAATTGGTTTTGTCCATCGAGGCG
>JBAUNU010000210.1:0-7070 GCA_049579405.1 Methylocella sp. | reverse complement strand
GCTCAGCACCGCACGGTGGAGGCGGAAGCTGCCTATCGGCGGGCCGTGAAGGCCGATCCAAGCTTCCCCCCGGGTTGGCATAATCTCGCGGACTTACTAGATGAAAGCGGGCGGCTATCCGAAGCGGTTGATTGCGAAAGGCGCGCGCTTGCTGCCGATCCCCTATACGCCGACGCCATGTTCAACTTGGCACTGTTCCTGCAGCGGCTTGGGAACCACGCAGAAGCGGCGACGTGGTGGGCGCGGTATCTTGAACGCGACCGCACGTCGCAATGGGCTGGGCGCGCGAAACGCGCATTGAAATATTGCGAAATGGAGATGGCAAGCGTGGCATCGACGGCCGCCGAGCCGGCAACAGGGCGATCTTGATCCCGGAGGTGAGGGCGCACCATGCCTGACAAGATGCGCATCGGGGTTGCCCCTAATCAGGAAGTGACCGCCCTCGTCCACACTGCGGGCAAGCCGGTCCTCGCCGGTGTCACGGTGATTCTGGCGCACGGAGCTGGCGCCGATCAAAGCAGTGATTTCATGACGGGTTTTGCGACCGGCCTTGCAGCACGCGGAATTAACGTCGTCACATTCAATTTTTTGTATACGGAACAGGGCCGGCCCGTTCCGGACGCGAATAAGGCCCTCGAAGCGTGTTTCCAGCACGTGATCGAGGCTGTTCGGGACAAAAGGATCGGCCGCGGCGCGCTGGTCATTGGCGGCAAATCGATGGGCGGACGAATCGCCTCCCAGGTTGCTGCCGCGAGCGCTCCCGGCGTCGAAGGGCTCGTCTTCCTCGGCTATCCGCTTCATCCCCCTGGTAGCGCAGACCAGCTTCGTGCGAAGCATTTGGCGGATATTACGGTTCCGATGTTGTTCGTTCAAGGTTCGCGTGACGCATTCGGCTCGCCCGGCGAGCTGCGGCCGATCATCAAGGAGCTGAAAGCCCCCGCCGATCTTTACGTCGTGGAAGGTGGGGACCACTCCTTCAACTTTTTGAAGCGGGCAGGCGTCACCCAGGAAGATGCCTACAAAGCAGTGCTCGACCGAATCGAACTGTGGCTACGGCAATCTTTTGCGAATTGAATTGGAGACCAGCCGTGCCGGCCGGCAAGACAATAAGCGCTCACGTCCGAGGAGAGAAGCCACTCAAGGAATATGCCGGGAAGCGCGACTTCGCCCGGACTCCGGAGCCTGCAGGTTCGGCTGCCAGGGGCGAGGGCCGGGAGTTCGTCGTGCAGAAGCACGCGGCGCGCCGGTTGCATTACGATCTGCGGCTCGAGTTGGACGGAGTCTTGAAAAGCTGGGCGGTCACCAAAGGCCCGAGCCTCACGGCCGGCGAAAAGCGGCTTGCGGTGCGCACCGAGGACCACCCGATCGAATACCTTAATTTCGAGGGCAACATCCCGGAGGGCGAATATGGGGCCGGCTCGATGATCGTCTGGGATCGCGGCCGATGGCAGCCGGAGGGCGATCCGCAAAAGGGGCTCACGAAAGGCCATCTGGCGTTTACGCTCGACGGCACGCGGCTCAAGGGTCGTTGGCACCTGGTTCGGATGCGGCCACGATCCGGAGAGAAGACCGAGTCATGGCTGCTCATCAAGTCGGACGACGCGTTCGCCCGGGATAGAGGCGATCGAGAAATCACCGACGAGGAGGCAACATCACGTCTCAGCGGCCGAACGAACGAAGAGCTCGCGGCCACAGGTGAGATACGCAAGGATCACGCGGCCAGAGTCAGGGCGGCGAAAACGCGAAAGGCTTCCCTGCCGAACATCAGCAAACTTTCCGGCGCGCGCGCGGGCCTACTCCCGGCTTTCCTCGAGCCGAGCCTCGCCGCGTCATCTGCAAAGCCGCCGAGCGGCGCGAAATGGATCCATGAGATCAAATACGACGGCTACCGCATGCAGGCGCGGATCAACGGGCGCACGATCCGTCTATTGACGCGCAAAAAGCTCGACTGGACCGAACGCTTTCTGAGCATTGCGGGCGCATTGAAGGCGCTCGCTCTCGGCTCGGCGCTAATCGACGGGGAGATCGTCGTCGAGGATGCGAGCGGCACCTCGAGCTTCAACGATCTGCAGGCCGATCTGAAAACCGGCCGCCTGGACCGGTTCCGCTACTTCGCGTTCGATATTCTCTACTGCGAAGGGTTCGATCTGACAAAAGTGGTTCTCAACGACCGTAAAAACCTGCTGCAGCAGCTCCTCGCCATTTTGCCGCCCGGCTCGCCCATTTGCTTTAGCGAGCATCTCGATGTGGACGGGCCAACCATGCTGGAGCATGCATGCCGATACGGACTCGAAGGGATTATTTCCAAACGGGCAGACCTGCCGTATCGGTCCGGCCGCGGCGATCATTGGCTCAAGAGCAAGTGCCTCGAGCGACAAGAGTTTATCATCCTAGGCTACATTCCTTCGACGGCGGCCAGCCGTTCCGTCGGATCGGTGGCGCTCGGCTATCATGACAATCAAAACCTTGTTTACGCCGGCCGGGCCGGGACAGGCTGGTCCCAAGAGCGGGCGAGATCGCTGCGCGATGAGCTTGAGACAATCCGCGCGGCCAAGCCATCATTCGCTCAACCCCTCCCCCCCGGCACCGAGAAGAACGTCCATTGGGTCGAGCCGCGCCTCGTCTGCGAGATCGAATACCGCGGTTGGACCGGCGACAGACTGCTTCGCGCGGCGGCCTTCAAGGGCCTCCGGGATGACAAGCCTGCCGAGGAAATCGTTCTGGAGGCGGCGCCGAAGGGATCGAAGTCCCGCGTTCCGCCAACTCCGGTTGCCTTCCGCCTTACGCATCCGGAGAGAATTCTCTGGGAAGAAGCGGGAATTACCAAGCAGGGCTTGGCCGAGTTCTACGCCGGCATCGCCGATTGGATTCTACCGCACGTCGCCGGCCGTCCCTTGAGCCTGCTGCGCTGCCCCTCGGGCACGGCAGCCAAATGCTTTTTCGCCAAACATCCGTGGCCAGGGCTGGACAAGAGTGTCCGCCGTGTCGATACCGGTGACAGAGAGCCGATGCTCGCGATTGACGACATCACAGGACTGACCAGCCTCGTGCAGGCGGGCGCCGTCGAAATCCACCCTTGGGGATCGACCATCGATCACCTGGAGCAGCCAGATCGTCTAATCTTTGATCTTGATCCGGGCGAGAATGTCCCCTGGGAGGTCGTCATCGACGCGGCTTATGACGTGCGCGACAGGCTTGCCGCTTTTGACTTGCAAAGCTTCGTCAAGACATCAGGTGGGAAGGGGCTTCACATTGTGGCGCCTATTCAACCGGAAGCCGAGTGGGACGCAGTTAAGACCTTTGCTAAAAAGCTTGCGGCCACAATGGCCAAGGAAAGGGCAGACCGTTATGCCGCCACAATGGCGAAGCGGGCACGCGGCGCTCGCATTTTTGTCGACTATCTGCGGAACGACCGCGGCGCCACCGCGGCCGCAGCCTATTCGACACGTGCATTGCCGCGGGCATCGGTTTCGACGCCCCTCAATTGGGAGGAACTTTCACCCAGACTCCGTTCAGACCATTTCACTGTCGGAAACGTACTGCACCGGATTTCATCTCTCAAACGAGATCCGTGGCAGGGCTTTTTCAAGATTCGTCAGCGGCTGCCGCAGTTCCAGCATGTCACGCGACAGCGGCGAACATCTTCCTAGCGGATGGCCTTCGCCGTCACTCTCGTGCGAATTTGAATCTCTTTGCCCGAGGTCGGGCCGGAGCCTTCGGACCCTTCACTCGCCTGCCGGATAATTCGGACTCTCCCGTGTGATTGCTACATCATGCACATGGCTCTCGCGCTGGCTAGCCGATGAAATTCGAACAAACCGAGCGCGCACCTGGAATTCCGCGATGTCCGGGGCGCCGACATAGCCCATGGCGGCCCGCAATCCGCCGGCCAGTTGGTGCAGGATCACCGAGGCTGGGCCGCGATAGGGCACCTGTCCCTCGACGCCCTCGGGCACCAGCTTCAATTGATCGGCGATGTCCTGCTGGAAATAGCGAACCGCCGAACCGCGCGCCATTGCGCCGACTGAGCCCATGCCGCGATAGGATTTGAACGATCGACCCTGATAAAGATAGACCTCGCCCGGGCTCTCGTCGGTTCCGGCGAAGAGCGAACCGATCATCACACAGTCGGCGCCGGCCGCGATCGCCTTGGCGAGATCGCCGGAATATTTGATGCCGCCATCCGCGATGACCGGGACATTGGCGGCCCGCGCGGCTTCGGCGCAATCCATGATCGCGGTGAGCTGGGGAACGCCGACCCCGGCGACGATCCGTGTCGTGCAGATGGAGCCAGGGCCGATGCCCACCTTGATCGCGTCGGCACCGGCGTCGATCAGCGCCTTAGCGCCGACCGCGGTCGCCACGTTTCCGGCGAGGAGCGCGACTTTGTTCGATGTGCGCTTCAATCGCGCGACCTGATTCAACACGGCCTGCGCGTGGCCATGCGCGGTGTCCACCACGATGCAATCGGCGCCGGCATCGATCAACATCAGCGCGCGTTCGTAACCTTGGTCGCCCACCGTCGAGGCGGCGGCGACCCGGAGCCTGCCCTCGGCGTCCTTGCATGCGGCCGGATGCAGCGTCGCCTTTTCCATGTCCTTGACGGTCACCAGGCCGACGCAGCGGAAATCGTCGTCAACGACAATTAGCTTTTCAAGCCGGTGCTGATGCAGGAGGCGGCGCGCCTCGTCCTCGTTCCCGCCTTCGCGGACCGTGATGAGATTTTTGGTCATCAGTTCGCTGACGGGCTGCGACGGATTGTCGGCGAACCGGACATCGCGGTTGGTCAATATGCCGCACAGCCTCGCCGGCTTCCCGCTTGGGCCGCGCTCGACCACTGGAATGCCGGAAATCCCATGCAGGCGCATAAGCGCGAGGGCATCGGCGAGCGTTTCGTCCGGAAAAATCGTGATCGGATCGACCACCATGCCGCTTTCGTAGCGCTTGACCTTGCGAACTTCCTCGGCCTGTTCGGCGGGATCGAAATTGCGATGAATGACGCCTATTCCGCCGGCCTGGGCAAGCGCGATGGCGAGCTTCGCCTCGGTGACCGTATCCATGGCGGAAGAGACGATCGGAATGTTCAAACTGATCGTGGACGTGAGTTTCGTCTTCAGTTCGACTGCCCCGGGCAGGACGGCCGAATGGCCCGGCAGAAGCAGCACATCGTCGAATGTGAGTGCTTCGCTGAGCGAGGGTCGCGCGATCAATGCCAATGCCAACTCCGTAAATTTGCCTCGCGGCGGCGGCTTGCCTCGCGGCACCGCCGCGAGAGTTCGGGCGGGAAACTGATTTTTGCAAAATAGCGCCGGTCGAGAGCCGCCGGCGGCTCATAGCACGCCCGGACCGGAGCGCAAAGGAGCGCGCCCATCCGCGGGCAAGCGGCAAGACTTTGGAACGTCTCATTCACATTACGGCTGCCATAGCGATTCTCTCATGGCACGAGAAAAGATGACGCCGGAAAGTTGGATCACGCAACCTTGCAAGCCGCGCGAACGCGTGGTGCATGTTCGGCCCCGCATGGCGCACGGGGGCAAGCAAGCAGAAACGCCAATCGTCCAAGCCGCTGGACCCGCCATGCGAAGCGAGCCTAGTTGAACCTGCATGGCCTGACTCATCGCGAGCCGCTTCGACTAACGGCTATGCCTAGTCGCAAAATTCGAGGAAGGCCGCCTTGCCGTTGTCGCTGACGATGATTCTGCCCGTCGAGCTCGGCTGGAGTTTGATTTTGCTCATTGAAAACCCGGCCGCTATCAGAGCGTTCTCCACGGGCGCAAAATCTTCCCCCCAGGAGGTTTCAGCCACGAGATCGAAGACGGCGAGTTCGAAGAGCGGCAATTCAGGGTAGTGGCCTTTGATATAGCGGTGGTCAAAAAATCCATAAGCCTACTCATCATCGCCGCTCAAGACAGCGATACTTCCAAATGAAAACGGCCCCAGGACCTTCTTCCAGCTCCTCTCCGAGACGTTCAAAATCCAAAGCATCGGGCTATCCCATGCAATGAACCTAAATGTATCTTTAAATGTATAGCCTGCGGTAAGTTGTTCGAATTCCCAAGAATCGCGGTCCTTGTCCATGATCTCTCGGATCCCGAATTCGAACGTTCCATCGCGTAAAAAAACAGATATAACATTGCTTTCGAGTTCACCAGGACGCGAACCGTAAAATTGCTCATCGCCATAAGTTGCAAGCATAAATTTTGGCGAAAGGTACAATTCGTTCAGATATCCCAGATTATGCCGTTCCCAGCTTTCCGCCGAGACCATCGCGACTTCCGGCCCGTGCAGATCCAAGACGACATGATCGGCGTCGAAACATTTGAGCCACCAAATTTCAGGCTGACCGCCTTTCGGCCAGGATCGCGTGACGGCCCCATTCAGATCGAGCGCGACCGTCTCGTCCATCTCGACGATCGAGGCGAAGCCAAATTCTTCATGCAGATCGAAATATTTCACTCGAGACGCGTCGAATTTGGTTAGATTTTTTAGTTGAACCTCCATGGACTCACTCATCGCGAGGTTTGATTTCATCATCGGGATTGATCGGATAACAGCTTCTTACGTAGTTGTTGGAGCCGATGACGACGACATAGGCGTTCGTTGGCACAGACGGTGCTCTCCGCTCCTCACCGGACCGGCCTATGATATATGGCTCAGCCACGCCGTCCACGATGATCGTCACACCGGCCCCAATAACAACGGTGTCCGTGTAATTTCCGGCACCTAGATCTTCCGGAGTGGCCTGCTTCCACGCGTCCTCGACCAAGCCCCGGATTGCTTCCGCGGTCGAATATTCCGGTGTGAACTTTCCTTTTGTTTTATCAGCCGTGCCTGCGCCATGAAGCGTAAGAATATGATTTATTCGCTCCAACGGATTGGTGGCGAGGACGCTTGCGCATATTGGCCGCCTGGCACGACGCCCTGAGGGTTGGCATCGGACATTGTGGCGCCGACGACGTTCAACTGGATGCGCCGCACAAATTTCTGTCGCTGCTCGCCTCCGTCGTCTCCAGAGGTCCATTCCCCGCTCTCGCGCCCGCTGCCCGCCGGAACACGCGGCTGATCGGGAT
>JBAUNU010000209.1:0-3230 GCA_049579405.1 Methylocella sp. | reverse complement strand
CCCTAACGCACAGATTAGAGCATTTGGTGCCAGAGCGGAGATCTCAGGCTGATATTGGTCCAAGGCATCGAAATCAACTTCGATGATCTTCAGGGTCTCTTCCGAAGCCAATCCCTCGACGGACAGGCTGCCGCCGCGACGCACGAGCGCAATGACAAAATGCCCGGCCGCAATGGCTAATTTGATAGCAGCGTGGCCGACGAGACCGCTACCTCCAGCTATTAGATGGTATGAGTCTTGGCGGCCATATCGGCAACATCCTGTTTCGCCTTCGCCGCAGCAAAGAAAAGCGGGTCACTGGCCGTTCCGGCGGCATCGCCAAGAGGCGATCATGCGGAACGCTCGGGCGGCCGCTTAGCGCTTTTTCGTGGTGCTGACTAGACCTTAGATTGCTGGACCTGGGGGGCGGCCCGTCATCCGATATGCAACGCTACGAGGGTTGAGCTGACTGGCCGGGCCGTCGTCAGAGGGTTTTTGGGACAAGGAGCGGCCCCCCACGATACGCCGCCTTACCCCTTCATGCCGTCACCAACTTTTGCGCACAGTTCAAGAGGGAGCTAGCGCGACTGCCCGCGCACATTGCGCTCCGCCATCTTGCGGCGAACGGCCACGTTCCTGCGCCGGCTTTCCCGCCATGCGACGCCATGGCGCGGAAGGCGGCGCGTGTCCGAGAGATAGCGGGCCTGAAAGCCTTATCCTTTGCGCAAAGCGATCGACACGGCAGTCACGTCGGTCCCGCCTTGTGGCCTTATCGTGACCGATTGCCTGTCACCTTGGGTCCGCAGGTCAAGATGGGCCGTGAACCCGGCGCCAGCCACATTCACCAGGATCTCCGCACCGCTGGCGCGGCCGGAAATATTTCCCGCCACACCGCGGGTCGCCTCGGCCCAGGAGCCGGACAGCGAGCCACCTTCGGAGATGACATTGCTGCTGATTTCAAACCTGTAGCTGTCGCTCGCGCAGCGCAGAGTTTGCTCAACCGCTTTCCCGGTGGCATTAACTGCATAGGCCGCCTTGCAGCGAATCCGTTCGGTGGCGCCATTCGCCATGGTGACGGTGCCAGCACCCGACCAGTGCCCGGACAAGCCGAGGAACGGTCTTTCGGAACCGGGTTCCGCTTGGGCCTGCGCCGAAATAAGCAAAATTCCAGACGCGATCACCGCTTTTTTGAGGCAGATAGCAGAGGGTTTCAAAGAAAAAACGGACATGAATTTACCTTTCCAATTCCCTTGCCACCGCAGTCGTGCCGCGGTCCGGCTATAATGGCGACACTACCGCTTGTGGCTCCATGCAGATGCGTTGGTCGAGCTGATACGCATGATCTTTATCTCCGTATTCACTTCATCTTTATTTCCGAATTCACTTCATTTTTAACTGGATTTATTGCGAACCGTCCGCGGAAATTGAATTTTGGTTTGATTCAAGCGGCTTAAATTTTACGTGATGCAGCTTGGTTTTGTGATGGACGCTAACGCTGCGCCCCATGACGATCGGCCCTTGTGGCCAGACCTGGTGGACCGCCACTGAGGCCGCCGCCTCCTTCGGAGGCACCTTGTCTCCCTTGACGTTGACGACCTGTTTAGCGTTGGCCAGGTTTTTAGAGTTGGCCAGGTTTTTGGAAATGCCCCCGGCTCGCGTAGCTCCGGTCGCGGCGAGGCTTGAAAAAATGAGGATCCCGAAGATTTTACCAAGTGTCATCACGTCACTCACACCCGCGCCCGGCGGCGCCTGATGAACAATTTAAACATCGTAGCCCCGATCGAAAGGGCTATCATGCGCGGAATCTTGTTTCCTGAATAATCTTGCGATCTAGGAACGTGCTTGCTGCTATTTCGAAGCGATGTGGTTCTTCGACCTGACCGCTCCGACCCCAGACCCCAAGGATCGTTGGGCCGCCGCCGCAAAATGCCGCCGCTCCGTGGCCTACTATTGCTCCGCCGCGTACAAGGATGTTATCAACGGCCTTGAGAACACGCCGAAGGCCCTGATCGGGGCGAAAACCCGCGGCAAGCGGATGATCAAGGTCTAACAGGCGAACGAGCGCTACGCGAAGCGCGTACCCATCCGGGCAAACCTCTCAAGGTCCGGCGATGATCGGGCGAAAGCATCGAGAACAAGCGAGCCTTTTTTATGAATTCCGGCTCGATGACATGATCCCGAAGGGCCACCTGTTGCGCCGGATCAACGTTTTCGTGACATCTGTGCTCGGCGACCTGCACGAACAGTTGGGTCCGTTCTATAGCGACATCTGACGGCCTTCGATTGATCCCGAGCGGCTGATCCGGATGCTTATCATAGGCTACTGCTTCGGCATCCGCTCCGAGAGGAAGCTATGCGAGGAGGTGAGGCTCCATCCCGCATACAGATGGTTCTGCCGGCTCGATCTCAATGACGCCGTTCCCCACCACTCGACCTTCTCCGAGAACCGATTGAACCGGTTCCGTGAGAGCGATATTCTGCGCCACATTTTCGAGCGCCTCGTCATCGCTGCGATGGAGATGGGTCTCGTCAAAGGCGAGGGATTTGCCGTGGATGCGAGCGTCATGAAGGCGAACGCAAGCCGTTATCACGGCAAGGCGCCCGATGAACTCGATTGGACTGAGAAGCAGCAGCGAAAGCGTGCGGTGGCTGAGTATCTTGCGGCACTCGAAACCGAAGCGGCGGCTGATGGCGATGCCCAGACTTCGGAAGTAGCTTCCCCCGCGCCACCAAATGTCGAGGAATTCGGGACGGCCTTTGCCATCGGCGAAAAGTCATGCAGATCGAGAATGACTATATGATTGTCGTAAAGCCAAGGTGCGGGATGCTCCTGAAGTTGAATGCAATCGAGCAAAAATAGCAAGCCTTGTAATGCCCCAGCGTTTCCTGCGAGCGCCAGCCAAGCCAACGCTATGGTATCGCTGTAATTGTAATATAGAATAGAGCGTCACGGCGTGGCCGATGATCTCGGCTGAAGCGGAAACCTGGGCAGCGGAGAGTCGATCAGGTTTGCTTTATGCAGCCTTATGCCGCTCTCAATGATGTCAGCGCAACTTGACGATGCCGCCAGAATCTTCTGAACCGATCAACGTGCTGGAAAAGGCAGCGGATTAAGTTGCAATGTCTTCCTCAAGTCGCGATTTTAGGAGGACTTGCTGCCTTTCGCTAGCGAGAGGTGGGTTGCCGACGGCAACAGCAAATTTACGGCCCGATCTTACTGGAGCTGCGAGATGAGCGAGACCGAAGGGACT
>JBAUNU010000208.1:0-8536 GCA_049579405.1 Methylocella sp. | reverse complement strand
TCTCCGCGCCGCGCGGCGGCGCTTCCGCCGGTCCTCGAAGCGCTGTAGCACCACATAGAAGGTCGGAACGAACACGACCGCGAGGCACGTCGAGGCGATCATGCCGCTGAAGACCGCGATGCCGATCGATTTGCGCGACGCGGCGCCCGCGCCAGTCGCAACGACGAGCGGCAGCACGCCGAGGATGAACGCGAAAGACGTCATGATAATGGGCCGGAACCTGAGCCGCGCCGCCTCGACCGCGGCGCCGACAATCTCCCTGCCGGCGGCCCGTTGCTGGCGCGCATATTCGACAATAAGGATCGCATTCTTACTGGCGAGCGCGATCAGAAGTACGAGGCCGATCTGGGTATAGAGATTCTCGGCCTCGCCAAGATAGGTCATCGCGCCGACCACTCCGAGCAGGGCCAGCGGCACGGCGAGGATTACGGAGAGCGGCAGGATCCAGCTCTCGTACTGCCCCGCCAATACGAAATAGACGAGCAACAGCGCGAGGCCGGAGACGAAATAGATCTGCGAGCTGACCGCCTTCTCCTGGTAGGACATCGCGGTCCATTGGCAGCCCGTTCCGACCGGCAGGGCCTGCACGCCGATCTGATCCATGATATCGAGCGCCTGGCCCGAGCTGAAGCTGGGGGCTGCGCTGCCGACGACCGTAGCCGATGGATAGAGATTGTAGAGGCTGATCAGCGGCGGACCCTGGACCTCCTTGACGTCGACCACCGTTCCGATCGGCGTCGTGGTTCCGTTGCCCGCCTTGACCTTGAGGTTCTGGATGTCGTCGACGGTCGCGCGGTAGTCGGGCAGCGCCTGCGTATAGACCTGGAACACGTGTCCGAACTTATTGAACTGGGCGACGTAGCTGGATCCGACGTAGGCCGACAGGGCGGAAAAGACGTTGCCGACCGTGATGCCGAGCGTCTCGGCCTTGATGCGGTCGACGACGACGTTGAGCTGGGGGGTACCGGCCCGGAAGGTCGTAGCCAGCCTCTGAAGAGCGGATTGCGCGTTGCCGTCCCTGACGACGGTGTCGGCCAGGTTCTCCAACAGGGCATAGTCGAAATCGCCGTTCTTGATCTCGACCTGCATGGTGAAGCCGCTGACGTTGCCGATGCCCTGAATCGGGGGCGGAAGGAGCGCGAACGCCGTCGCTCCCAGAACGTCTTGCCGCAGGGCGCCGTTGAGGCGCCGGTTGATCGAGGCCACATCCTGCCCCTTCTCCTTGAGGCGTGCGCCCCAATCGTTGAGGATGACAAAGGCGACGCCCGCGTTTGCGAGGCTTGCTAGGTTGTCGAGTACGGAAACGCCGCTGACGGTGACCACATGGTCGACGCCGTGGATATTCTTCGCGATCTTTGAGATCTGTTGCATGACCGCGTCTGTGCGTTCCTTCGAAGCTCCGTCCGGCAGTTGCGCGCTGACGATCAGGTAGCCTTGGTCCTCGTTCGGCAGGAACGCGGTCGGCACGCGTCTCAGACCCAAGAACGCGACGCCCATCAGAACCAGCGCGAGGACCACCATGGCGCCGCTGCGGCGCGTCATCGCGCCGATCAGCCTTACATAGCCGCGCTCAGTGAGCCCATAGACCGCGTTGAAGCCGCGGTAAAAGAAGTTGCGCCTTTCGAGAGGCGTCGGCGGTTGCAGCCACAACGCGCTTTGCGTGGGCTTCAGGGTCACCGCGTTGATGGCGCTGATCAAGGCCGTCGCGGCAATGACGAGCGCGAATTGCCGATAGAGCTGTCCGGTCAGGCCCGGCAGGAAAGCGGCGGGAAGAAACACCGACATCAGCACCAACGTGATGCCGATGACCGGACCCATCAGCTCGTCCATCGCCCTGCCAGCCGCCTCGCGGCCAGGGACGCCCTGCTCGACGTAGCGCGAGACGCCTTCGACGATGACGATGGCGTCGTCAACGACGATTCCGATCGCAAGCACGATGGCGAACAGCGTCGCGAGATTGACGGAAAAACCAAGCGCCGCCATCGCGGCGAAGGCGCCGATGATCGTCACCGGAACGGTTGTCGCCGGCACGAGCATCGCTCGCCAATCCTGCAGGAAGACGAGAATGACGATGAGCACCAGACCGCCGGCCTCGAGCAGCGTCAGATAGACCTCGTCGATGGCGGCCCTCACGAATTTCGTGGTGTCGTAGGGCGTCACATATGTGAGGCCCTGAGGGAAGCTCTTGGCGAGTTCGTCCATCTTCGCCTTGACCTCGTCGGCGACCGCAATTGCGTTGGCGTCCGGCAGGAGGGAGATGGCGATCCCGGCTGCCGGCTGGCCGTCGAGATTGAATGATTTGCTGTATGTCTGGGCGCCGAGCTCGACGCGGCCGATGTCGCGGATTCTGGTGATTTGTCCGCCATTTGCGGGATCGACCTTGACGACGATGTTCTCGAACTCGGCGACATCGTCCAGGCGGCCACTGAGGTTGAGCGTATATTGAAAATCCTGCCCTTTCGGCGCGGGCGGCGCGCCGACCTGGCCGGCGGCGACTTCCTGGCTCTGCTGCTGGATGGCGTTGATCACGTCCTGCGGCGTCAGGCTTCGCGTCTGAAGCAGGTCCGGGTTCATCCAAATGCGCATGGCGTATTGTCCGGCGCCAAAGACTGTAACGGCGCCGACGCCGCTGAGGCGAGCCAGTTCGTTCTCCACGCTGATGACGGCGTAGTTCGACAGGAACAGGCTGTCGAAACGGCTGTCGGGCGAAACCAGCGCGACGAATTCGAGAATCGAAGTCGACTTCTTGGCCGTCGTCACGCCCTGGATCTGGACTCCCTGCGGCAGCGACGAAATGGCGGAGGCCACCTGGTTCTGGACCAGGATCTGCGCTTTGTCGGGGTCCGTGCCGATCGCGAAGGTGACGACCAAAGTATAGGTGCCGTCGCTCGCGCTCGTCGACTGCATATAAATCATGTCCTCGACGCCGTTGACCTGCTGCTCGATCGGCAGGGCGACAGTTTCGACAAGGGTCCTGGCGCTCGCGCCGGGGTACGTCGTCGTCACCTGTATGGTCGGCGGGACGACATTGGGATATTGGGCGGACGGCAATTGAATGAGCGAGACCAGGCCGATCAGGACGAAGACC
Organism: Methylocella sp.; assembly: GCA_049579405.1. Taxonomy (GTDB): domain Bacteria; phylum Pseudomonadota; class Alphaproteobacteria; order Rhizobiales; family Beijerinckiaceae; genus Methylocapsa. The sequence continues at coordinate 5,448 of JBAUNU010000208.1, read as the reverse complement.
AGCGCCAGCACGTTGGCGAGCACCGGCCTTTCGATGAAAAAGCGCGAGATCATGCCGGTCCCCCACGGCGTTTCATTTCAGCGTCGGGCCGGGGACGTTCGTCTTGGCGGCGTCTGATGGATCGGCCGCGACCGACGTCAGCTCGGATCGTTGCGGAGCGACCTTGGCGCCGGGAAAGGCCCGCTGAACGCCTTCGGTCACGACCCAGTCGCCGGGATCGAGACCGGATTCGATGATCCGGAGCTGACCCTGCCTTTGTCCGGTTTTAACGATTTTTCGCTGAACGACATTGTCCGGGCCGACCACCAGCACGTGGCTCCCCTCTTGGCTCGTCCCGATCCCTTCGTTTAGCGTCAGCAGCGCCTTCTCCTGATGCGCGATCGGCGTCCGGACGCGCACGAAGAGGCCCGGCAGCAGCGCGTGATCCTTGTTCTCGAACAGGGCGCGCGCCGTCAGGGTGCCAGTCGCCGTGTTGACCTGGGGCGAGACATAGTCGAGATGTCCTTTGTGAGGATAGCCCTCCTCACCCTGCAGGCCGATCTCGACCGGGAAGCTCGAAACGTACGTCAGGTCCGTCGAGCTGACCTGGTGCCCCGCCTTGGCGTTGCTTCTCCGGAACGCCAAAACTTGCGGCTCGCTCGCCGTGAAATAGACGTAGAGCGGGTCGGTCTGGATGATGGTTGCGAGCGTGGTCGGTCCGGACACGCCGACGAGCGCGCCGAGGTCGACTTGATGATTGGTGACGACGCCGTCGAAGGGGGCGAGGACCCTGGTATAGCCAAGGTTGATGGTCGCGGTTTCGACGTTGGCCTGATCGAGCGCAACGGTGCCCTGGTCCTGCTGTACGACGTAGACCTGGTCTTCCGCTCGTTGCGCTGCAATTGAATTCTGACGTAACAACGTTTGGTAGCGGGTCAGATCGACTTTCGCTTCTTCGAGCACCGCCTGGTCGTGCGCCAATTGCGCTTTGGCCTGATCGAGCTGCGCCTGATAGACGTCGCGCTCAATGCCGAAGAGCTGCGTTCCCTTTGTGACCGCGGCGCCATCCTTGTAATCGATCGATTCCAGATAGCCCTGGACGCGCGCGACCAGATTCACGGAGTTGAACGGCTCGGTGTTGCCGGTCAAATAGAGATACAGCGTCACCGGCTGCTGCACGGGCTGCGCGACGACGACTTTCGGAGGCGGCGGAGCGACGTATGCGTTTTTGGAGCCGCTGCAGCCCACGAGAGCAAGCGCGGCAATCGCCACCAGGACGGCCAGGCCAGGGCGTCGGCTTTTGCCGGACGAGGAAGGCAGCTGTTGCATGGGCGTTGTCAGAGCAAAAGCGATTGATTCGAGCGTAGCCAAGGTTGTCGCGCGCCTGTGGTTCCGTCGAGGACCGTTCCATATTCGCCACGGTGGAGCGAATCGGCCGGCTCCGGTCTGACAGCTGGTCGCGCGCGGACTTCACTCGGCGTGGGTCACTGCAGTCGGCGCGTCGTGCGAGGGCGTGGGCGCCATCGCATCGAATACGCCGTCCCGCCGGGCAAGCGCGTGGAACAACGCTGCTGCGACGTGGACCAGAATGACCGCGAAAAACGCGAAGGCGAGATAGTGATGCGCGTCCCACAGCAGCGTGTGCATGGCGTCGCTCTGGGGAAGGAGCGTCGGCAGCCGGATGCCTCCGAAAAGAACGATCGGGTAGGCGCCTGTCCATTGCATGGTCAGGCCGAGAAGGGGCATGGCGATCATCAGCACATAGAGCGCATAGTGTGAGAGATGCGCCCCGAGCTTCATCGGTTCGGGCAGATCGGCTGGTAGAGGCGGCGCACCGTAGCGTAGCCGCACGGCGAGGCGGATCAGCGCCAAGACGAGGATGATAGCGCCAAGCGTCTTATGCGTCGCGAGAAGCGGCACATATTTCGGCGCGACGGTCGACTTCATGCCGACGCCGATGAACAGCATCGCCAGAATGCAGATGGCCATCAGCCAGTGCAGGAAGCGCTGAAGAACGGTAAAACGTTTGCCGGCGGTCGTCATCGTTCCCCGCCTCCCGCAGCCTCGGAATGGTACGGATAGTATTTCACTTCCGACGTACGCAGGTCATAGGACACCGCATAGGCGGCGGATCGCGCCGCCGGGAATGGATCGTCCGACACATGGACGCCGTTGGGCAGGATCGTCGGGTCGAAATTGATGTCGCGGCACGGGCCATCCCGTTCGCCATCGATCCGCTGCACGACGAGCGTGCCGACCTCGACGGCGCGCCGTCCGGGCGGCCAGGCGATGCTTGGGTCTGCTGTGGGATCGCCCGGATCGGCTACCGTCACCACCATCGTCCAACGTTGGGGGGCCTTGGCGACGCGCTCCGCGATCTCCTGTGCGAGATGGTTGGGGCCGAGCTTGGCGAGGTCCTCCTGGGTGATCGGCACGAGCTGCGCCTGAGGCAGGAGCGACCAGCGGACCGCGTGCTCGGCGCCAGAACCGCTGACAAAGATGAAGCTGTTTAGGCTGTAGTAGGTCTCTTCCGCATAGCTCGCCGTCCACGGCGCCGTCTTGGCCCATTCAGCGAAAGGGTCGAATTCCGGATGGCGGGCGACGAAGGCCTTCATCGCATTCGGATCCTTGCTGTGCGCCGCCAGCTGCAGTTCATAGAACCCTTCTGGTGTCGAGACCGTGAAGATCGGAGGATCGATCATCGCGGAGCGCCAGACCTCGCCGTTCGGCGTCGACAGCTGAAGGCCGAGGCCCCGAACACGCACGGTAGAGTCGGGCGCATTGGCGTCGGCCGTAGCGAGGTTGAACCGGCCTAGAGCCGGGTATTCGCCACGCGCGAAGACCTGGGCTGACGAGAGTTCGGCGCCGTTTCCGTTCGATTCGAAGACGCCCGTGAAGCAGATGCCTTTGGCATGGTTACGGCGGTGACCAAGGGACGGACCGCCGGGCGGCGTGAGCGAGTCGACGATCTTGGTCGGCGTGAGCCGCGTGGGGGAAAGCCATCCCGCCGTATAGGCGAAGGCCCCGGCGCCGACCGCAACGACAATGGCTATGATCGCCAGCGATCCGATCGGGGGACGTGATGGCGACGGCTCGGGCATTCGGCACCCTCTTTTGAGCGCGGGGAATACATTCGGCGTTTACCGCCGTCTTGTCCAGCTTATCTGAGCGCCTCGGAACTAGTTCTCTAATCGCGGCCGTCAAGGCCTGAGCGCGGAAATTCCCGAAGGGCCGCTTTTGGCGCGACGCCGAAGTCTCTGAATACCCTCTGCCTTCCGGTTGTTGAGTTGAATCAGACCATTTCCGCATGGGTGCGAAACGTTGAAAATGACCCTGGCTGTGCAAAAACGCGTGGGTCGAATTGATTCTCGCGTTATGATTCCTGAGCGTGAAGGTCTGCGTCCAGTTCGTCGCGCTCTGCCGACAGATGGGCCTGCTGACGAAAGCGAGCGTTGCGATCGACGGGAGCAAGTTCAAAGCGGTCAACAACCGCGATAAGCACTTTACCCGCGCGAAGATCGATCAGAGTGTGGCGCGGTATTTGAGCCAGCTTGACAGCGCCGATTTGCAGGAGCCGTCGGAAGCGCTTGCCGCGAAGGCGGCGCACCTCAAGGAGAAGCTTGCCAAGCTCGCGAGCGAGCTGCAGCGCTTGAAAGCGATCGAGACGGCGATGCTCGCCTCACCTGATCAGCAGATTTCTCTGACCGATCCCGACTCGCGTTCGATGGCGACCAGCGGGCGCGGCTCTGGCGTTGTCGGCTACAACGTGCAGGTCGCTGTGGACACCGAACACCACCTGATCGTCACTCACGACGTCATAAATATCGGCAACGACCGCAGGCAGCTCGCGCGGATGTCGAAGCAAGCCAAACAAACGCTTGGGACGAACAAACTCGATGTGATCGCGGATCGCGGTTACTTCGACGGGCAAGAGATACTCGCCTGCGCCGAAGCGGGTATTACCGTTACACTACCGAAGCCCATGACGTCAGGCGCCAAAGCGGTCGGTTCGGCAAGCAAGACTTCATCTATCTGCCGGAACAAGACGTGTATCGCTGCCCGTCCGGCAATCTTCTGCCTTATCACTATAGCAATGTTGAAAACGGAATGACGTTACGCCGTTACTGGTCGACGGCTGCCCGTCAAGCCTGCGCAGTCAAGAGCCAATGCACGCCGTCCAAGGAGCGCCGGATCCCCTCGACCATAGAGTTGTGGTTGAACTCGTCGGAGAGGATGAGGCAAAATTCCTCCTTCACATTGGTGGCGGGAAAGCGCTGGTTACCTGACCCGGGGCGGCTGTGGTGAAGTGGTTGACAGAACTCTCCACCCCATCGCTCTGACCATCACCCCCCATCGAGGTCACCTTGTAGTAATAGGTAGTCTGCGGCTTCAAACCATCCATCCGCACCCGGAAGACCGTCTCTGGATGGCTACGGTTGAGCCGGATGTGATTTTTCGCCGTCTGGTTTAGATCATTGGGATCGATCCCATAGTGTATCACCGCGTAATGGTCGTCGTCGCCTCCCGGATTGGTGGTGGTCCATCTGACAATGGCGAGGTCGTCGTGGGAAATTTCGAGCGCTGGCCCTTTGATGATCTCGACGTGCTCGGCCCTCGGCTGCGGAGGAGGATTTTGAGCGACGACGGGGCTGCAAAAGAGCAGGCCGCCCGCTGCGGCGGTGGCCGCCCGTATCACGAGCACGCCGGAGACGGATTTTGAGCGGCAACTAGGCTGCAAAAGAGCAGGGCTCCCGCTGCAGCGGTGGCAGCCCCTATCACGAGCAATCTATACAGACCCACTACAGCTTCCCCTGGACTGTCGAGTGAGAAATATGGGGGTCGCGCGCCGCCCCCATACGCGTCTCGGCCCTATGGGATCGTCTTCGAGGACAGCGGCCGGACGCCGCAGATATCCATGGCGCAGGGGAATTGAGCGAGATTCCAAACAGGGGTGAGGGTCTCGTTACCTTGGGTTCGTGCATCACCGCCGGTCTTGCACTGGCCGGTAAAGGTATCGATGTTCTTATAGGTACTGACGCTCGGGTTGGCCGGATTGAAACCGTCCACCAGCGTCTGCAGGAAGGCCACGATCTGGTTCTCCTCCTGATCCGTCAAGCCGAGCGCCCCAGTCGTCATGTCGATGTTCTGCAGGACCTCGGGCTGCGGCCAGCAGGTCTCCCTTTCCACGGTGCCGGGCGGGCAGTGACCGGACGTGACAGGATACGCATAGGTTCTGTACCCGTTTGGGTTCGCCACCGAATCACGCGCATTATAGAAATGCACCACTTGCTTCAGGCTCTTTATATAGCCGTTATGGAAGAACCCCTTCTGGAAGTACGGGATCGGGTTGCCGTTTGCGTCCTTCTGGCCGGCCTCGGTGGTCGGGCACTGTGGCGGTGTCAGCGCCACATCGCGCGCCGTAGACGTCTGCATTTGGCCGTCGGAAGTCAGCGCCAATGACAGCCAGTT
>JBAUNU010000207.1:0-3042 GCA_049579405.1 Methylocella sp. | reverse complement strand
GCCTTGAGCCGGGCATCCAGACACTCGCCTTTGGCGGGTGGATGGCCGGGTCAAGCCCGGCCATGACGACAGGGAGCCGACGGGTCATCCTCTTCGACTTGATATTAGTGACGCGGGCGGGTTTGGGGTTTTAGCATTTCGTAATTTCGCAAGGGCCCCTTTTCGCGCAAAAGCGCGGAGCTTTCTTCTAACGGAGAAGCTCGACTACCTTGCCCGCCGCACCCTTCCCTGCACGCCTTCGAAGGCGCCTGCGATGAGCTCGCAATAGAGCAGACGCTCCGGATCGACCGGCCCCGCGAAAACGAGCCGGCCCCGCGGCACCGGCGCGAAACCCATCCGCCCATAATAGGAGATGTCGCCGACGAGCAGAACCAATTTGTGCCCGGCCGCCCGCGCGGCGCCGAGCGATTTCATCACCAGCTCTTCACCGAGTCCGCCCACGCGAAATGGCGGATCGACGGTCAGCGGGCCAAGCAGCAGCGCCGGCCGGTTGCCGCACAAAATGGGGGTCATGCGGTTGGCGCCGACAAGCAGGGTGCCGACCCTCGCGACGAAGGACAAGGCGTAGTCCGGCTCGCGCCCTTCGCGCAGCCTGTACGCCGAGCGGGCGAAACGGCCCGGCCCAAAAGCGCGCTCGTCAAGCTTTTCGACAGCCGCGAGGTCGGCTGGGGTTTGCGGGCTGAGCGTGAGGGAAAGATCGGCCATCGGCTTGCCATCGAAAGCGCGCGGGCCGGTTCGCGGTTAGCGGCGCATCCCGTTCGCGATTCAAATGTCTATAGCCCAGGGGAAATAGCATTGTCATCGGGCGGGCGAATCGCGGCCATGATGTAATTGACATCCATATCGTGCGAAAGCCGCCATTTGCCGGTCAGGGGATCATAGACGACCCCTGTCTCGTCCTTGATGTGCAGCCCGGCGGCGCGCAACGCCTTGGAGAGTTCGTGTGGCGCGACGAATTGATTCCAGTTGTGGGTTCCACGCGGGACCCAGCGCAGCACATATTCGGCGCCAACAATCGCGAAAGCAAAACTCTTCAAGGTGCGGTTGAGCGTGGCGGCGGCAAGCATGCCGCCAGGCCGCACCATCGCGGCGGCTTCGCCGAGGAAACGTCGAACATCGCGCACGTGCTCGACGACTTCCATGGCCAGGACAACGTCGAACACCCCGCCCTCGGCCGCGAGCTCCCCGGCGGCGGCGCAGCGGTAATCAATGGCAAGGTTTGTTTTCGCGGCATGGTCCTTCGCGGCCTCGATGTTGCGCCGCGCCGGATCGATCGCGGTCATCCGGGCGCCAAGCCGCGCCAGCGGTTCCGAGAGGATGCCGGCGCCGCATCCTATATCGAGGATCGTCAAGCCCTGGAGCGCGGCCGGCGAACGCCAATCGCGCGGCGCTCCATCGAGCAAAAAATGCTTGCCCAAAAGCTCGCGCAAATAGGCGACACGGACCGGATTGAACTTGTGCAGCGCCCGCATGGGGCCGCCCGGATCCCACCATTGCGCGCCGAGCCGGTCGAAACGGGCGACTGCCTCCGGATCCACGGTCGTATCGGGGTGGCGCTTTTCCTGGCTTGCCACGGCCGGATTCCCATTGACTTGATGTGCCGGCGTTTGCATCTATGCACGTGCATCTATGCGCGGGGCCGCGCGGCGGCGGGGCCGTTGATTTCCTAATTAAGAATCCCGCCCCGGAAGGAGGCGATGGCGACCCGATGGCCCGTCTCGTGATGAAATTTGGCGGCACGTCGGTCGCAAGCATAGAGCGCATTCGCAATATTGCAAGGCACATCGCACGCGAGCGGGGCGAAGGCCATGACATTGCGGCCGTGGTATCCGCCATGGCCGGCAAGACCAACGAACTCGCCGGCTGGTGCGACGAGGCCGCGCAGCTTTGCGACCGGCGCGAATACGACGCCGTTGTCGCCTCCGGCGAACAGGTGACCGCCGGTCTCCTCGCCATCGTTCTGCAGGAACAGGGAATTGCCGCGCGTTCGTGGCAAGGCTGGCAAATTCCGATTTTGACCACGAGTGAGCATGGTTCGGCCCGGATCGAACATATTGGGGCGGCGGCGATTCTCGATGGTTTTGCCGCGCGGGGGGAAGTGGCGGTGATCACCGGTTTCCAGGGCCTTCACAAGGAGAGCGGCCGCATCGCCACGCTAGGGCGGGGCGGCTCCGATACAAGCGCGGTGGCGGTCGCCGCGGCGATCGCAGCGGACCGTTGCGACATCTATACGGACGTCGACGGAGTCTATACCACCGATCCCCGAATCGTGCCGAAAGCCAAGCGGCTCGATCGCATCGCCTTCGAGGAAATGCTGGAAATGGCCTCGCTCGGGGCCAAGGTGCTGCACGTACGCTCGGTCGAGCTTGCCATGGTGCGCAAGGTCAAGACATTCGTCCGGTCGTCGTTCGACGATCCGGGCGGCTTCAAACAGGGCACGTTGATTTGCGGCGAGGAGGATATCGTGGAAAGCCAAGTGGTCACCGGCATCGCTTTCTCGCGGGACGAGGCGCAGATTACGTTGCGCCGCGTCGCGGACCGCCCAGGCGTCGCCGCCGCCATATTCATGCCGCTCGCCGAAGCCAATATCAACGTGGACATGATCATTCAGGTGGCGTCCGAGGATTCGGGCGTGACCGATATCACCTTTACGGTTTCCGCCGCCGATTTCGCCCGGGCCCAAAGCATTTTATTCAAGGCGCAGCCGCGGATCGGCTTCTCCACCCTGCACGGCGCGAGCGATGTCGTGAAGATTTCGGCGATCGGCGTCGGCATGCGCAGCCATGCCGGCGTGGCCGCGCTCGCCTTCAAGGCGCTGGCGGAAAAAGGCATCAATATAAGGGCGATTACGACCTCCGAAATAAAATTCTCGGTTCTGATCGAAGCGGCCTATACAGAACTGGCGGTCAGAACGTTGCACACCCTTTATGGCTTGGATAAAGCTTGACCAAAAGCGGCCGTCTTCTTCTTGTCTCAAGGTTTTGGTTACCCTCGCGGTCCGGAGTTTGCTAGGTGAGCCGACCGAAGGCCAAAACGGGAATC
>JBAUNU010000206.1:0-2067 GCA_049579405.1 Methylocella sp. | reverse complement strand
GCGGCTATTATGTGACCGCGCTGCGCGAGGCGATGAAGCGGATCGAGGCCGATCCCGGCGATGGACCGGCAATGACCCTCATGGGCGAGCTTTATGCGCAAGGGCTTGGCGTCCGGCGCGACGCCACGGAGGCAGCCCGCTGGTACAAGCTCGCGGCCGAGCGCTCCGACCGGCAGGCCATTTTCGCCCTCGGGATCGCCAAATTGAAGGGCGAGAGCGTGCCTCAGGATCGCGCCGGCGCGGCCGCTCTATTCGAACAGGCGGCGGCGCAAAACCATCCCGGCGCGCTCTACAACCTTGGCGTTCTGGCGATCGAAAACGATGGCGTCGCCGCGGATTTCGAGAGGGCCGCGCGGCTCTTCAGGCAATCCGCCGAACTTGGCTATTCCGATGCCGCCTATGCGTTGGGCCTATTGTACAGAAATGGCACCGGCGTTAAAAAAAGCGACGAGCAAGCCGCGCAGTGGATTGGCCGCGCGGCGAAGGACGATAACGTGCCAGCGCAAGTCGAATACGCGATCATGCTTTTCAACGGCACCGGCGTCGAGAAGGATGAGACGGCGGCGGCGAAGCTCTTTCTCAAGGCGGCGGAGCGCAACAATCCCGTCGCGCAAAACCGCGTGGCGCGTCTTCTGGCGGCCGGGCGCGGCCTGCCAAGGGATATGGTCGAAGCGATGAAATGGCATCTTCTCGCAAGGGCCGCCGGCGAAAAGGACGCCTGGCTCGACGGCGAATTGGCCAAGCTTTCGGCGCAGGAGAAGTCCGCCATCGAGGCGAGCTTGCATCAATATGTGGGGAATTGAGAACGAGCCGCCCGGCCGCCGCCCAATCAAATGCATTCCTTTGAGATCATTGGGTGTTGTTGATGAGACGTGCGTTCCCGCCCACTGCCGCGGTGTTGATCGAGACCGTTTGTTCGACACAAAAACGGGTGAGGTAATGCGGCCCGCCGGCTTTGGGCCCCGTCCCCGACAGATTGAACCCGCCGAACGGCTGCGTGCCGACGACGGCCCCGATCATATTGCGATTGACATAGCAATTGCCCGCCAACCGCCGGCCTAAAATATGATCGATTGTGGCGTCAATGCGCGAATGCACTCCCAGGGTCAGTCCGAACCAGCTGGCTTCGACCGAATCGAGCAAGCCATCAAGTTCGGCCGCCTTGTAACGCACGACATGAAGAATCGGGCCGAATATCTCGCGTTTCAGATCGCCCACGGCGGCAATTTCGAAGATGTAAGGCGCGACATAAAACCCGCCCGGCGGCGCGCGCGGTATCTCGCCCGCGAAGTGGACAATCGCCGAGCTTCGCATCCGCGCGATATGCGCGTTAAGGTTTGCCTCGGCGGCGCCATCGATGACCGGGCCAACCTGGACCTGCGTATCACGCGGATCGCCGATCATAAGTTCGCGTGCCGCCCCGGCGATCATCGCGATCATCTTGTCCGCGACGTCCTCCTGGACGCAAAGAAGCCGGAGCGCGGAGCAGCGTTGCCCGGCCGAGCGAAACGCCGAGGCGAGAACATCGTCGCAAACTTGTTCCGGCAAGGCCGTCGCATCGACGATCATCGTGTTGATCCCGCCGGTTTCCGCGATCAGCGCTGGAATTGGCCCATCCTTCGCGGTCAACCCGCGACTGATCTTTGCGGCGGTTTCCATCGAGCCCGTGAAAGCCACCCCCGCGACGCCGGGCAAGGCGATAAGCTTCTCGCCAAGCGCGCCGTCCCCCGGCAAGAGATGCAATGCAGCGGCCGGCACACCGGCGCGATGCAAAAGCTCGATGGCGATGGCGGCGATCAAGGGAGTCTGCTCGGCGGGTTTGGCGAGGACGCTGTTTCCGGCGGCAAGCGCCGCGGCTACCTGGCCGAGAAAGATCGACAAGGGAAAGTTCCAAGGGCTGATGCATGCGAACACACCTCGCCCATGACACTCGAGTCGATTGTCTTCCCCCGTGGGCCCTGGCAAGATAGTCGCATTTTCAAACAGCCGCCGCGCTTCTTGCGCGTAATAGCGGCAGAAATCGATTGCCTCCCGCCATTCGCCGATCGCGTCGTCCAGCGTCTTGCC
>JBAUNU010000205.1:0-1642 GCA_049579405.1 Methylocella sp. | reverse complement strand
GCGACGGTCCGCTGGTCGCGCAGCCGTAACGGCTTTTTCTCTTGCCGACCCGCCCCAAGAAGTGGAACCTGCGGCGCGCAAGGAACCGGAGTTTTATGACAAAATCGATTGTCGGCATTATTGGTGGATCGGGCGTCTATGAACTGCCGGGTCTCGAAGACATCCGCGAGGAATGGGTGGCGACGCCGTGGGGCGAGCCCTCGGACCCGCTTCGCTTCGGCCGGATCGGAAAGACCGAAGCCGTCTTTCTGCCCCGCCACGGGCGCGGCCACAAATTGTCGCCCTCGGGCATCAATTATCGCGCCAATATCGACGCGCTGAAGCGCGCCGGCGTGACCGACATCGTTTCGGTTTCCGCCTGCGGCTCTTTCAAGCCGGAGCTTTGTCCGGGGCTTTTCGTGCTCGTCGATCAGTTCATGGACAGAACATTCGCGCGGCAAAGCTCGTTTTTCGGCAACGGCTGCGTCGCCCATGTCTCGATGGCGCACCCTGTGGCACCCTTGCTGCGCGAAAAAATCGCGGCGGCCGCGGCGGCCGAAAACATCGCATTTGTCATCGGCGGGATGTATGTCTGCATCGAAGGCCCGCAATTCTCCTCGCTCGCCGAATCGCTTGCCTACAAGGCCGCTGCCGCCGATGTCATCGGCATGACCGCGATGCCGGAAGCCAAGCTCGCCCGCGAGGCGGAGATTTCCTACGCGGCGATCGCGATGGTCACCGATTTCGATTGCTGGCATCCAAAGCATGATAATGTCGATGTCGCATCGGTCATAAAGGTGGTGGAAGCCAATGCCGGCAATGCGGCGAAGCTTTTGGCGCGGCTCTTGCGGGACTTTCCGGCGGAGCACGAGCCCTGTCCGATTGGCTCCGACCGGGCGCTCGACCATGCCTTGATGACCCCGGCCGCGGCCCGCGACCCGGATCTGATGAAGAAGCTGGAGGCGATCATGCAACGGGTCAATCAATCATGACGCTCGACCTCAAGGACACAATCCGCACGATTCGCGATTACCCGAAGCAAGGCATCTTGTTCCGGGACATCACGACGCTGCTCGGCGACGCCCGCGCGTTTCGCCGCGCGATCGACGAATTGGTGCAGCCCTGGGCCGGAACCAAGATCGACAAGGTCGTGGGAATCGAAGCGCGCGGGTTTATTTTGGGCGGCGCGGTCGCGCATCAGCTCTCGGCCGGCTTCGTGCCGATCCGCAAGAAAGGCAAGCTGCCGCACACCAAGGTGTCGATTGCCTACTCGCTCGAATATGGGCTGGACGAGATGGAAATGCACGAGGACGCCGTGGCGCCCGGCGAAAGGGTGATCCTCGTCGACGATCTCATCGCGACCGGCGGCACGGCGGAGGGCGCGGCCGGGCTGCTGAAGAAAATCGGCGCCGATGTGGTGGCGGCCTGTTTCGTGATCGATCTGCCGGATCTCGGCGGCGCCAAGAAGATCGAGGCCCTAGGCGTGCCGGTTAGAACGCTAATGTCCTTCGCGGGCCATTGAAGCACGGCGGCAGGGGTGGCGTCGCGGCCTCGCCGCGCAGCTCGTTTGACCCTTGCCAGACGCATCCAGGGTCTTATACCAAGTCTTGATGATCATGACCGGTAGACCCAGACCCTGGTCCCGATGGACATGATTTTCCAG
>JBAUNU010000204.1:0-15513 GCA_049579405.1 Methylocella sp. | reverse complement strand
CAGGCATTGTTCACTCTGATCAGCACGGAGGAATGGTACGCCGTCGCCAACTTTCGGGAAACCGATCTGCACGCCATCGCGGTTGGGGATTGCGCGACCGTCTTTTCGATGATCGATCGTAGCAAGCCGATCAAAGGTATTGTCGAAGGTATTGGATGGGGCGTGTTGGACGAAGAGCGCATCAATCTCCCGCGTTCGGTGCCCTATGTGCAGAGATCAGTGAATTGGGTGCGGGTTGCGCAGCGCTTTCCTGTGCGCGTCCGGCTGGAAAATCCGCCCGAACAACTCATGAGGCTCGGTGCGAGTGCTGTCGTCGAGGTCAAGCATGGCGACACGTGTTCTTGAGGCTCGCGAGGGGCGCCTTGCCGAACTGCTGCGCCTTCTCATGCCATTTCCGGGGCGGCTCGAGTTCGCCGTGAGATTGGCGCTGATCTGCGCCCTAACGACGCTTGTGGTGGAAATCTACCAAACGCCGGATCCGGCGCTAACGGTATATGTCGCCTTCTTTCTCATCAAGCCAGACCGTGGAACCAGCTTGGTCCTGAGCATAGTGATGGTGGTTCTCATCTCGCTGATCATCACGAGTGTCATTCTTGTCGCAATCATCGTCATTGACGAGCCCGTTTGGCGCGTGGCGAGCATGGCGGCGATCTCGCTAGGTCTCCTCTTCCTGGCGTCGGCGAGCAAACTCCGCCCGATCGGTGGAATTGTGGCGCTGATCGTCGCCTATGCGCTCGACCTGCTAGGATCGGTTCATGGCGGCGAAATTGCGACGCGAGCGCTGCTCTATGTATGGCTTTTCATCGGGATTCCGGCTGGGGTGTCGATTGGTGTCAACCTCTTGCTTGCGCCTTCCCCGCGCCTCCTCGCCGAGCAGGCGCTCGCCCGGCGTTTGCGCCTTGCCGCCGCCATGTTGCGGGCCCCAAGGGAAAGTATCCGGCGCGACTTCACCGAATGCCTGCGCGAGGGAAATGCAGAATTGCAGAAGTGGCTGAAGCTGGCTCTCGTCGAGAAAAGCGCGGCTCGCGAACACATTGAGGCGCTTCGCCAAGCCGCGGCGTCGAGCTTCGAAATTCTTGCCCTGATCGACGTGATGGATCGCGACGTCGAGGCGGCGCTTCCCGCGCCGCTGCAGGAGCGGCTGACGCTCACGCTGGACGCCATGGCGCGCATCCTGGACGATGGCCGATATCCTATTGACATCGAATTCGAGCACGCGGCCGATGGCGAACCATTACTTCCGCCGCGCGCCGCCGAGGTTCTCGCCAGCATCAGAGAGGCGCTTATCGCCTTCGCCGAGGCTGCTCCCGACACACAGCCTCGCGGACCCGCAAAGAAGTCCGGCGGGTTCTTTTTGCCCGACGCGTTCACCAATCCGGAGCATGTCCGTTACGCGATCAAGACGACCGCGGCAGCCATGTTCTGCTATGTTCTTTATTCGCTGCTTGACTGGCCGGGTATTCATACCTGCCTTATCACCTGCTATATCGTTTCACTTGGCACGACTGCTGAAACCGTACAAAAACTCACGCTTCGCATCCTGGGCTGCCTCGTCGGGGCCGCAGCTGGCATCGCAGCGATCGTCTATCTGATCCCTCACGTCACCTCCATCGGGGCTCTGATGATTGTTGTGTTCCTCGGGGCACTCGTGTCGGCGTGGATCGCAGCCGGCAGCCCACGTATTTCCTATGCCGGATTCCAAATGGCCTTCGCGTTCTTTCTTTGCGTCATCCAGGGCTCAGGGCCATCTTTCGATTTGACGACAGCCAGGGACCGTGTGATCGGTATCTTGCTTGGCAATATCGTTGTTTATGTCATATTCGCCAATATCTGGCCGGTGAGCGTCGGAAAACGCATCGATTCGGCGATCGCCGCTCTCCTGCGGCGCCTGAGCGGCTTGCTTACCGACATCAGCAAATCGGCGCGCCATTCGCAGGCGCCAGAGGCGCAGGAAATTCTCGCCGGCATAGAGCGAGACCTGGATCTTGCCCTCTATGAACCACCGTCGATTCGGCCCGACGATCGTTGGATCGGAGTCCGCCGTCGAGCCGCAGATGAGCTTGGAGCGCTCGTTGGACCGCTCTTATTGACCGCGGACAAGGATCTCCGCTTCTCGGCCAAGCTCGCCAATCGCCTCCGCAGGCTCGCCGACAATCTCGACGCTGTCAGGAGGCTCCTACCTCCGTCACCGATGGCGGCGTCGCCTCGGCGGAGGCCCAGAAGGAAGACCTTGAATCGGCCCCACTGCCCTTCCACGATTCAATCGTCAGAAGGCTCGACAGCCTAGAGGCGGCTTTTGGTCCAGAAAGTGAAAGTGACCGGAAGGTAAATTATGTGTCAGCCTAGCTGGCCCATTGTGCTCACGATTTTGTCTGCTTTGCTTGTGGGCTGCGCAACCTCCTCGATCGAAATGGCGCCGGATCAGCCGGATCGTCCTTGGGTTCCCGCCACAAATGCCGCCGGCGAAATCATTCCCGGCGCAAAGGCGTCGCCCGAGCAATCGGCCGGCGCAACCCATGTCCTTCCCGCCAATTCCGAGCTTGCCGAGGTTCCATCTCCATTTGGGCTCGACCGCACTCGGACATATTCTTTGGCGGATCTGATCGACATTGCGCAATCCAACAATCCCTTGACGCGCACCGCTTGGAACAATGCGCGGAACGTGGCGCTGGCGGCAGGCATTGCAAAAAGCACCTATCTGCCCAGGCTTACAGCCGCCGCCATCGGCGGTTTCCAGATAAGCCAGATTTCAGGACCGCTCGGAACCACCGCCACGAACGAATTGCGCGGCACGATTTCCTTGGTTTCGTTCGACTGGCTTCTCTTCGATTTCGGGCAGCGCGCGGCGCTCGTCGAGGCGGCAAATCAAGCATCCGTCATCTCGAATATCGGGTTTACCGCCGCCCATCAGCAGCTCATCTACGACGTCAGTTCCGCCTTCTACTCAAACGCGGCGGCTCGCGCGCGCGTCGGCAACGCGGTGCAGTCGCTGAAGAACGCAGAGTCGGTCCAGGCCGCGGCCGAGGACCGAATGAAAAGGGGGATCGGAACCGCCATCGAGGTCGCGCAGGCTCGTCAAGCCACGGCCCAAGCTCGGTTGGTCATGGTTCAGGCCACGGGGGCGGCGCAAAACGCTTACTTGACCTTGATCTATGCCATGGGAATTTCGCCGCTGACGCAAATCAAGGTCGCCGATGTTTCGGATCGAAGACTGTCGCCGGAACTGGCCAGTTCTGTCGAGAAAATCATTTCCGTCGCGCTCGCTCGGCGCCCAGATATCCTGGCCGCATATGCGGCCCAAAAGGCAAGCCTCGCCAATGTTCGCGCCGCAGAGGCTGAGTTTTTCCCAAAACTCTTCCTCGCCGGCACCCCTTCCTACAATAACGGAACCCTGAGCGTCTCTGGGATTCCTTCGGTCGGGAACGTACCGTCGATTCTAAATCTTTCACCAAAAGGCTTCGGAGCCACCGTGCTCGCCGGCGTTACGGTCCCGGTTTTCGACGGGGGAACCCGCGCCGCCATCTTGGAGCAAGCTCAAACCAAAGCGGACAACGCCGGCTTGGCCTTGACTCGATCACGCGATGAAGCCGTTCGGCAGATCGTGCTGGCCAATAACGCGCTGCGCACCAGCCTTTCTGCTTATAAAGCCGCTACAGCCGTCGTTTCCGCAGCCAAGACGACTTTTGACTCCGCGTTAGCAGCCTATCGCAGCGGTGTAGGATCGATCACCGACGCCACGATGGCCGAAACCCAGCTTCTGCAAGCAAGAAACGCGTCAACCGACGCCTACAGCACGGCATTGTCCGCAGCAGCCGCACTTGCCTTGGCCACCGGTTCGCTCGGAGCGCCTCTTCAGTAAAGTTGCTTCCCAACGCATGGACCATGAGCAGCGGGAGCATTGTGGTCCCAAATCATTCAAATTTTCTGATCGCAATTTCATGCGTTCGGCAGGGATGCGCCATTTGGCAGCTTCAAGGTTCGACTTCGTCCCAGCGCGCGGCCCGCGGCTCCGTTGTGCGCGCGGGCCGGTTTCGGTACGTCCTTGGAATATCGCGAAAACACCGTCCCATAAAAGCCATGAAGTCGGCGAGGCCATTCCGCCGTTCCGGCTGGCAACATCACCCAGGTACGTGAAGGCGATGTCGGGAGTGCGGTCGAGGGCTGCGCGAATTTCCATCTCGGTCGGGGCAAGTCAGCAAAAGAAGGCGTGCTCGAGTGCGGGGCCGATTCCGGCGCCCGCCCAATGGGCGAACATGCACGCGGTGCCGATCGTGACTCCCGCATCACCAGGAACCGGGGGACCCAGAGATGGAGCCGCGTGTCGTTACCGAACGTGCGTTCGGTCGAAACGATTGAGCAGGCGCATGTTGGCGACCGCATTTAGCGCGACGCCGCCAGTCAGAATGAGTCGGTCGCTGCCGGTTTGCCGTATCAGATAATCGATGACGTGAAGCAGAGCGTCCTCTAACACCATCTGGGCCGCCGCAGCTTTGCCGAGCCGTTCCTGCGTGTTTGGCGTGCGATCCTTCTCCCCGACGCGGAGAACAGCATCGGGGTTCCACATGGGGTCGTGTGCGATCGGTTCGCCGAGAATGCGGACGAGTTCCGGCGTATACGGCTTGCCGACGATGTTGCGGTGCCAGTTCGCCAGCGACCGATCGAGAGAGACCTGCCCGTCGGGTTCCAGCGAAAATATCCTGGCGAGCGATGCGTAAAAGGAATTCGTAGCCGGTTCCCGTTGCCGAATCCGGCCGCCCCCATGTAGCGGCGTTCGGAACTCAGCCACGTCCAGCCACCTTGGGTCGCGCTGATTACACAGTAGAAAACGCCCAGCGAGTCGAAAGTGCTGCAATTTCAGCGAAGCCGGATGCTTCTAAGAACCTCGCCAATTCGCTGCCTTTCTGATACCATTGTGACGGATGGATCGGAGATGATTCAATGCGAAGGCAGGCGGGATTTTTCGATGTCGATGATCGATTGAAGCGGTTGAGCGATCTCGGTGACCAGCTCGAGGCATTCGAGGCTGCGGTGGAATTCGAGGCGTTTCGCCCGGAAGCGAACGCAGCGCTCACCTATTCAGACGCGACGCAAGGGGGGCGCCCGCCATTTGATCCGGTGATGATGTTCAAAATTCCCGTCATTCAGACGACGAATAATCTCTCTGACGAATGCGCCGAGTTCCTGATCAATGATCGGCTGACATTCATGCATTTTCTCGGATTTGGATTGTCGGATTCGCGTCCCCGACGCCCGGACGATTTGGTTGTTCCGGGAGAAACTCATCGGGCCATTGTTCGAGCGCTTCGATGCAACGCTTCGGCAATCCGGTACATAGACGGTTGAGGGTGCGGTGCGGTAATACTCGCACCGCTAGAGGCTTGCGTTAGCAACCCGATCTCCCCAAAAGTATCTCCTGCTCCAAACCGCAGCAGCTCGGTCTCGTCACCGCTATCTCTCCGTATGACGGCGCCATTATTCGCCGCTGCCTTCGCGACCCGGGCGAGCGGGACGGCTTTCCTCGTCGGACTCGCTGCTGCGGCCGGCGCCGGCATCTCGATGGGCTTCGCGGAGGCGCTGTCGGACTATGGCTCTTTGACTGGGCGCAGCAGTCCTTTGCTGCGCCCTCGTCCTGCGGCGTAATGACACCCGCGGACTTGGTCATGCCCTCCCCTACCCCTATCCCCGATTTTTGGACCGCAACCGCTCTTGCGGCTGCCGTTGTCATTCTCATTGCACTCCAGAATGGCCGCGGTGCGACAAATGACAAGACCGCGCATTAAATGTTCTCATCCTGGCCGGTTGCGTGGCGCCGGGTCAGGGCGAAGCAAAAAGGCCCACGATTCCCGTGGGAGACGATGCGCTCCCCAGAAGTGACCTCTCCACCGCATCAAACTGTGCTCCTCAGCGCTGCATTCCCATCATCTGTTCCATGGGCAGCATGTTCTGGTTCAGATGGTACATGATCCAGAGCGAGCCGCCGATGAGCAGCGCGACGATAAGCACGCCAAAAGCCAGCGCAAGCACATTGTTGGTGTTGTCCGGAGCCGTCGTGATGTGGACAAAGAAAACTAGGTGCACGCCAATCTGTGCGATGGCGAGCACGACGAGCGCGACCGCAAGTCCCGGCCCCCAGATCAAGTCAGTGCCCACCAAATAGAACGAGATCACCGTGAGCAGGGCCGCGAGCGCGAGGCCAATGAGATAGGTTTGGATCCCCTCCCGGATACCGCGGCGGGCCGCATCCATGAATCCCGGTGCCACGTCATCCGCGTTCCGCCCGTCGCTCATCGGATTACACCTACTAGATAGACGATCGAGAACAGCGCGACCCAGATAATGTCCAGCACGTGCCAGAAAAGATTAAAGCAGAGCAGCCGCCGCAGAATGTTGGGACGGAAGCCCTTGACGAAAACTTGCGCCATCATCGTGCCCAGCCACAGCAGCCCCGCGCTGACATGCAGCCCGTGACAGCCAACGAGCGCGAAAAAGGATGACAAGAATGCGCTGCGTTGCGGCCCTGCGTCTTCGGCGATCATCGCGGCAAAATCCCGCGCCTCCAGCATTAGAAAGGCAAGGCCGAGGAGGCCTGTGATCAGCAGTGCGGCCTGCGTCCAGAGCTGGCTGCGCGCCTCGATCGCCACTGCCGACATGCCGCAGGTAAAGCTCGACGCGAGGAGGAATGCGGTTTGCATCGCGACGCTCGGGAGATGGAACAGCTCGCGTCCAGACGGGCCGCCGGCTGTCGCGGTTTGCAAGACAGCGTGCGCCGCGAAGAAGGCGGAGAACATGACGATGTCGCTGAGCAGGAAGATCCAGAAGCCAAAGCCGACGATCACGCGTTTGGAGGCGGGGCCCCCCTCGCCGCGACCTGTCGCATAATCGCGGCCGATGTCAGTATCGCTTGGGATGCCGCTCCGGCGGCCGCGCCCGAGCTTGTACGGATCGAATGTTCCGCTCGCGCGCGGTTGGGGAGGCCCCGGCCGTGCTCATGCCGGCTCGCTAGCGCGGGGGTGTTGCGCGAGCCACTCCGCCCGGGCTTGCCGCCGCGCACGATCGATCCGGGCGACCTCCTGTGCCGGTATCTCGTACTCCTCGACGTCGCGCCATGCAAACCACACGAAGACCGCGTAGGCAGCGGCAAGCCCCACACCCACCATCCACCAGATATGCCATATCATCGCGAACCCGGTGATGGTAGCGAAGAAGGCCGTGATGAAACCGGTGGGGCTGTTCCTCGGCATCTCGATCGGCTCATACTGGGGCTCTCCAGCGAGCTGCTGGGTTTCGATCGCGCGCCGCTTGATTTCCCAATAGGGTTCCTCCCCGTGCACCTTGGGGAGCACCGCGAAATTGAAGGCGGGTGGGGGCGATGCCGTCGCCCATTCGAGCGAGCGGCCGTCCCAGGGATCGCCCGTCTCGTCCCGTAATTGGCCGCGGCGGCGGATGCTGACGACAAGCTGGGCCACTTGGCAGGCGGCGGCGCAGGCCATGATCACGATCCCGATGGCTGCGATCAGCATCCACGGGCGCCACATCGCCACGTCGTAATGCTGCAAGCGCCGGGTCATCCCCAAAAGCCCCGCGGCATAAAGCGGCACGAAGACGGCATAGAACCCGGCGAACGTGAGCCAGAAGGCGGCGTTGCCCCAGCCCTCGTGCAGCCGGAAGCCGAACGCCTTGGGAAACCAATAGGTGAGGCCCGCAAAGCTGGCAAACAGCACGCTGCCGATGATCACATTATGAAAATGGGCGACCAGAAAAAGGCTATTGTGCAGCTGGAAATCGGCTGGCGGGACGGCGAGGAGCACGCCAGTCATACCGCCGATCACGAAGGTCACGATGAATCCCAGCGACCACAGCATCGGCGTCGCGAAGCGGATGCGGCCGCCATACATGGTAAACATCCAATTGTAGACCTTCACGCCGGTGGGGATCGCGATGACGCTGGAGGCGATGCCGAAAACGGCGTTGACGTCGGCCCCCGGTCCCATGGTGAAGAAGTGGTGCAGCCACACCATGAAGGAGACAATACAGATGCCCAAGGTCGCTGCCACCATCGAGCGATAGCCGAACAACGGCTTGCTTGAAAACGTGGAGATAACCTCGGAGAAGATACCGAACGCTGGCAGGACGAGGATGTAGACTTCAGGATGCCCCCAGGCCCAGATCAGATTGATAAACATCATCATGTTGCCGCCGGCTTCGTTGGTAAAGAAATGGAAGCCGACATAGCGGTCGAGAGCCAGCATCGCGAGCGTAGCGGTGAGGATGGGGAAGGCCGCCACGATCAGCAAGTTAGAGGCGAGCGCGGTCCAGCAGAAAATCGACATTCTCATGTAGCTCATGCCGGGCGCACGTATCTTGAGGATCGTAGTGACAAAGTTGATCCCGGTCATCAGCGTGCCAATGCCGGCGATCAATAGTGCCCATAAGTAGTAGTCGACACCCACGCCGGGACTATAGCGGAGCTCGGACAACGGCGGATAAGGCAGCCATCCGGGTCGCGCGAATTCACCGATCACCAGCGAGAGGTTGACCAACAGCGCGCCGGTGGCGGTGAGCCAAAAACTCGTGGAGTTCAATGTCGGGAAGGCGACGTCGCGCACGCCGAGCTGCAGCGGCACCGCAAAGTTCATGAGCCCGATCATGAGCGGCATCGCGGCGAAGAAAATCATGATCGTACCGTGGGCCGAGAAGATTTGGTCGTAGTGCTCGGGCGGGAGATAACCTGGCGCGTGGAACGCGAGCGCCTGCTGCGCTCGCATCATGATCGCATCGACGAATCCGCGCAGCAGCATGACGAGGCCAAGGAGGATGTACATCACGCCGATCCGCTTGTGATCCACGCTTGTGATCCACTC
Source organism: Methylocella sp. (assembly GCA_049579405.1). GTDB lineage: Bacteria > Pseudomonadota > Alphaproteobacteria > Rhizobiales > Beijerinckiaceae > Methylocapsa. The sequence goes on along the minus strand of JBAUNU010000204.1, from coordinate 6,652 downwards.
GCGCCAGAGGTATGGGAGGCGGCCCTTGAGAACAATCCAGGCGATCACGGCAAGGACGACGAATATCACCACCGAGCCGGCGACGAGCGGGATCGGTTGGTCCAAGGGGATCGCCCCCAAGGTGAGTTTTCCTAGAATTCTCATTTCGCTCCCCGAGGACGGACCGCCGGCCCGCTGCCTTCGCTGGCCGGACCTGGACCCGGCGGGAGCCGGCCGGTCACGATATCCTCGAACAGGCCAGGCTCGACCGACTGGTAGGTGAACGGGCGAACGTTCTGGTTTTCGTGCAAAAGCGCGATGTAGCCCGCGCGGTCCAACCAGGCTCCGGCCTCTTGCACCGTGGCGACCCACCGCGCGAACGCATCCCCGGGCATGGCATGCAGGGTGAAATACATGCCGGAAAATCCGTCGCCGCTGAATTGCGCGGATTGACCGTAAAAGTCTCCGGCATGGCCGGCCTCGAGATAGAGTTGCGTGACCATTCCGTACATCGTGGCGATCATGCTGCCGAGCTGGGGCACGAAAAACATGTTCATGACGGTTGCCGAGGTCAGCGAGAAGTGCACCGGCACGCCAGCCGGAACGGCAAGCTCGTTCACGCTTGCGATACCCTGATCGGGATAGATGAAAAGCCATTTCCAATCGAGCGAGACCACCTGCACCTCGAGCGGCTTGCCTTGCGCGGCGATCGGCCTAGAGGGATCGAGATCATGCGAACCGATCCAGATCACGCCGCTCAGAAAGAGAATGATCAGGATAGGAATTGCCCAGACAATGAGCTCGATGCGGCCAGAATATACAAAGCCTGGCGAGTAGCGCGCCCTCGTGTTGGACGCCCGGAACCACCAAGCGAAGACCAGCGTCGCAACAATCGTGGGGACTACAATCGTCAACATGGCCCCTAGTGCGTTGGACAGGATTTTCGTGTTCTCCGCGCCAATCGGCCCCTGCGGGTCCAGCACGCCTCCCGAACAACCGGCAAGCGTCAAGACCAAGGGCATGGAGCTTGCTACGGTCAAAAGCAATTTCGGGCGGTTTAACGCCCGGGACGCGAACCGGCCCAGTAGCCGCCGTTTCAGGTCCATTGAGGCGTCCCCCCTTCTAGGCAGCATGCGACGCTTCGAACCAGGCTATGCCCTTATTACTCAATCCACGTCCCGTTCTTGATGAGCCCAAAAACGCTCACGCAGAATCCTCTTGAGTATCTTGCCGGAGCCGCTCTTCGGTAGCTCGGTTTTTGAACTCAAGGCGGCGTGGAATCTTGTAATTGGCTAGACATCGCCGGCAATGAATGATCAAATCATCCGCGCTGAGAGTTTTTCCCGGCTTCAACACTACGCAAGCCATCACGAGTTCACCCTACTGTAGATCAGGTATTCCGAAGACCGCCGTTTCACGAACCGCCGGATGCTGGTGCTTCGACCTCACAGTAGACATTTTCGCCGCCCGTGACAATCATGTCCTTCGAGCGGTCCTGGATATAGAAATCCCCGTCTTGATAGCCGACGTCAATTGACACGGTGAGATCTCTATCGCGTGGCTGGCACCCTACATTAAAAGGCCGGCGCGAAAGAACCCTCATGGCCGTCAGTACGTTAGGGCAGGGAGGACGCTACGAGTTCAAAGCCCCGGGGCTGCACTGGAAGGCCCTCGGCCGCTCCTTTGAAGTGATTTACTTCCAAGTCGCTCCCGGGCTTCGTCAATGGCCACGCGAACTTGTTCTTGCGCGGCCTACTAGCATCGCAGCACTAATCAAGACGAACGCGATCACAGCCAGAACCCCGCCAACGATACCGAGCGCTTGAAATACGCCGTAGGCAGGCTCCAGCCGCGTGTAAAGCGCCGCAAGCCAGGTGAGGAGCGCCAGCAGCGCAAAAATCGCCGCGGCGACGGCGAGGGCCGCTATCGGAGACATCCGCACCACGACCCCTTTTATATGGTCGACCCCCTCGTTCGCTTTTTCCTCGAGCTTGAGTTTGGAGGCTGTGAGCGTTTGGTCCAGGCTAGTCGCTACAGCAGCCTGTCGGCGCACGAGTTCACCAACCGATGCGCCCAGACTTGCGACGTCATCGCGGAGCGCGGTGAGCTCGGCGGCGCTATATACCTTGAGCCGCCTAGCCCAATCATTGATCTCCCGCTCCCTGCTCCTTCGCGTGACCATAACGCTCCTGAAGGAGGTCGAGCAGTTCGGTATATTTCCCTTTGATGAGTTCAACATCCTCATCAGTCAGCTTGCCCCACTGCCGTTTGACTTCGCCTTTCAGCTCGTTCCAGCTGCGTTCGACTTCGTCCCAGCCCATGGAATCGCTCCCTTTGTTGCTTCGATCATCAATATTCCCCTCAACGATATTCCCCACATAGGCGGCTGAGCCTTCTTGTCGAGGGTTGGGCATCGCCAAAATCCTTGTAAAGCTGCAACTTCATTCTCGCCAAGAGTGCCCGCTGAGTGTCGGTTCAAAATCTAGGCGGTCGTGATGACGCTCTGTTCCTGCATTGGTTTCTCCGGATCACACTGGGCTGCTTGCGGTATTGCAATCGCTTTCGATGGCACCCGGCGCGTTAGTGACCGATCGGCTCTCGGGGATGAGGCGCGAACTGCGTTGCCCGGTCAGGTACGACCACAGCCATTGCCTCTCGACGCGCAGTCGGTTCTGTAACTGCGGCAGAAACATCAGGTGGATGAACGCCCAGACGAACCATGTGGCAAACCCGCTGAGCCGAATTTTGTGGGTTTCAAGAATGGCAAAATTCTTGCCGACCACGGCCATGTTGCCCTTGTCGAAGTATCGGAAGGAGCGGGTGGGCGCGCGGCCAGTCCTGATCTGCGCCACGATGGACCGGCCCGCATACCGGCCTTCCTGGATCGCGACCTGGGCGACGCCCGGCAATGGTCGGCCGTCCGTCTGAGCAAGCATGACGCCATCGCCGACCACGAATATGGATTCATGATCTGGCAGCGTAAGGAACGGGGTGACACAGACGCGTCCGACGCGATCGGTCTTGGCATTGAGAAGCTTCAGGATTGGCGAGGGGGCGACCCCGGCGGTCCACAAAAAAACCGTTGCACTTTCGAGCCGCTTGCCCGCTACGATGACGCCCTGATCGTCGACTTTGTCGACTTTGGCATCGGTAAGAATCTTGACGCCAAGCCGCTCGAGCCGTTTTGCCGCCTTCCGCGAGAGGGATTCCGCAAAGCTCGGCAGGATGCGCTTGGCGCCGTCGAGCAAGGTGATTGATGTCTTCGAGGGATCGATGTTGCGAAAATTTGAACGGAAGGTGATCGTCGCCATCTGCGCGATCGATGCGGCGAGCTCGACACCAGTCGGCCCCGCGCCGACGAGAACAAACGTCAGCAAGCGGGCACGCTCTGCCGGGTCCTCCGTGAGCTCCGCCTTTTCGTAAGCCCCGAGGATCTTGGCGCGTATGGTCTCGCCGTCGGCGAGGGTCTTGAGGCTCGGGGCGTATTCAGCGAACTCGTCGTGCCCGAAATAGCTCGCCTGCATGCCGGGCGCGAGGATCAAATAGTCGAATGGAACGATCCTCGTCCCGATGCCGTCGCTGCAAATGCTGACCGAGCGGGATTTCAGGTCGAGGTCGGTGACTTCGGCCAGCATCACCGACAAGTTCTTTTGCTTGCGGGCGAGCTGCCGGATCGGCGCCGCGACTTCGGAAGGCGAGAGGACCGCGGTTGCCACCTGATACAGCAGCGGCTGGAAAATGTGGTGATTACGCCGGTCGATCAAAAACACTTCGGCTTCGCTCTTCCGCAGCGCCCGCGCCGCGGCCACGCCGCCAAAACCGCCACCGACTATCACGATTCGCGGCTTCCGCTTGGCGTGCGTCGCAACGGCAGCAGCCTCTGAACGGAGTTGTGCATCCGCCGAGGTGTCGTATGTTCGAAGCGGCGGCGGCCGCGAAACAATATCGCTCATCGTCTTGATCACTCCTTCGCGCAATCGCGTTAGCGGCCTCCGCGTGTCGTGAGTTCGGCCGGTAATGGGTCGGCTGCCTCGTTCGCTTCGACCAAACCGGTAACCGCGGGACGCAATTATGCCTTCGCGGGCAGCTCCACATAGGCGACGCCGGTCAGGTTCCCCTTGGCCCAGACCAGCACCGTCGTCTCCGATCCGTCCAACCTCGCGCGGTAAACCGTGCCGCCTAAATCGGCGAAGAACATTCGGTCGCCCTTTAGGTCCAAGGCCAGCCCGATGCCTTCCATCAAATGAGCGAAGACGATCTCCGGGTCTTTGCGACGGCCCGGCGCCGGATCCATCGGCGCGCGGTTGACGGTGTTGCCGCGTGGGGGATCGCCCCGATCGGTCCAGTAGATCATTCGCTTGCGCGGATCGAGTTCCAGATCGATCGGCTCGGGCAGCTCATCGAAAAGCACCTCGATGTAGTTGCGATCAGCCGCGCGCTGGCCCTGCGGGATCTCCAGATTCGCGCGAAGGACGCGGCCCTGGCCAGCGTTGTCGGGGCCGTTCTGGGTCCAGTAAATCTTGCCGTCCTCGAGATCGGGCGCGATGCCGACGCACCATTTCCGCGCGTCCGGGCCCGGACGCGGGTCACCCCCACTGGTGTCGACGAGGGTTTCGATGTTCGAACCATTGAGGTTGGCTCGCATCACCCGCATGCCCTCGCGGTCGCACCAGTAGAGCTTGCCGTTGCTGCGATCGAGCTTCAGCTGCTTCGGCGTGTGCGTTCCACCCGGCGGAACAATGACCGTGCGGTTCTTGCCGTCGAGATCGCAGCGCTCGATCGAGCCGTCATTGGCCTTCGGCTCGCCCATATTGGTCCAGTAGATGTGACCGCGCCCCGCATCCACGGCGACGCCATCCGGATGGGGCCCGTACCCCTCGGTCAGCACCGTTTTCAGATCGGAGCCGTCGGGATTCATCGATAGGATGCGCCCGGCGCCGAGGTCGAGGAAGAAGAGGCGGCCCGAATTGGATTCGTTAGACACGAAAATTACTCCTGTTTCGCCGCCGCGCATCGCGGCTAAGCGGGTTCCGACTTGCCGGCGCCGGCACGCAGGGCGAGGAGCCCGAGAAGTATCCTGTCGCGCTCTTCGGCGAGTTCTTGGATCGAGCGCGATCCCACCTCGGCATTGACACCGTCGATGAGCTTTTGCCGCAGTTCAGGTGTCAACTCAGGCGACCCGAGGACCTTCCACCAGGCGGTAAGAGGCCCGGTGAACTGTTCTAAGAAGTGCTTGATGCCACCCTCGCCGCCCCCCAGATGATTGAGCAGAACTTGCCCCATAATGCCCCACCGCAAGCCCGGCCCCCAGCACAGCGCCGCATCGACGTCGGCGACGCTGACGACACCCTCGCCGACGAGGTAGTAAACCTCGAGTATCAAGGCCGCCTGCAGGCGATTGGCAACGTGTCCGGGTACTTCTTTGTGAACGCGAACTGTGCGTTTGCCGATCGAGGTGTAAAAGTGCGCTGCGCGGTCGATCGTGTCTTCCGAGGTCTTCGATCCGCCGACGATTTCGACCAGCGGGATCAGGTGCGGCGGGTTGAACGGATGGCCGATGACGCAGCGCTCGGGATGCGATCGGCAGCCCACCTGGATGTCGCTCATCGTCAGCTCGGACGAGCTCGATGCGATGATCACCTCGGGCGGCAGCAACTCGTCGAGCTGCTGATAGAGGTTTCGCTTGAAGTCGATGCGTTCCGGGCCGTTTTCCTGCACCAGGTCGGCGTCCGCGACGCAAGTGGCCAGGTCGGCCGTGAATGTCAGGTTCGACTGCGAGGCGCCGGGCGCCAGCCCCAGTTGCTCGAGCGCCGGCCACGCAGCTTCGACGAAATGCCGTAGCGCCTTCTCAGCGCCCGGCGCGACGTCGGTCGCCGCGACCTTCAAGCCCTTTGCCAGAAAGAGTGCCGCCCAGCTGGCTCCGATGACGCCGGTGCCAATAATGGCTATGCGGTTGATCGGTCGTTTCATCGAAGTGGTTCCCTCTGTGAGAGGAGGTGACGGTGTTTGCTTTGCCGGCCACTACACGAAGGCGCTGAACCCGGTAACGGCTTTGCCGACGATCAGATTCTGCATCTGATACGTGCCTTCGTAGGAGTAGAGCGCTTCGGCATCCGCGAAGAAGCGTGCGGCCTTGTAATCGGCGACAATGCCATTGCCGCCGAGCAGCTCGCGGGCCCACGCGACGGTCTCGCGAGACTTCGACGTGCAGAACGCCTTGGCGAGCGCCGCATGGGCGTCCGTCAGCTTGCCTTCGGCATGCAGCTGCGCTTGACGCACGATCAGGCACTGCGAGGCCGTGATGTTGGCGATCATCTTGGCGAGGAGATCCTGCACCAGCTGGAACGAGCCGATCGGCTTGCCGAACTGCAGGCGCTCCTGGCTATATTTGAGTGCAGCCTCGTAGCCGCCCATCGCGCATCCTGTCGCCATCCACGCCACGGCGTAGCGCGTCATCTTCAACACCTTGGCGGTGTCGCGGAACGAGTTGCCGCCCTGGAGACGGTTCGCTTCCGGCACCCGAACGTCATTCAGCGTGATGTGGCCGTTCTGGACGACCTTGAGCGCAATCTTGTTTTCGATCTTCTCGACGCTGAAGCCCGGCGTCGTCTTGTTCTCGACGATAAAACCCTTGACCTGGTCATCGGCGAGATCTCGCGCCCAGATAACGGAA
>JBAUNU010000203.1:0-1508 GCA_049579405.1 Methylocella sp. | reverse complement strand
GGCGGGTGCCGGCGCGGATGAATCGGCGGCGCGCGACGAGCGGGCGGCGATCAACCGTAGCCTTTTCATGATGCAAGATCATTTAGCCGAACTCGACGCGCGGCTGGCGCGTCTCGAACCGTGGCTGCGGGCGGGCGCCTTGGCGCGAACCGGGCTTCGCCGTCTGGCAGGGATTTTCCGGTTTCCACTCAAGCTCGCGATGCTCATCTTGCATTGGCGCGACACCGGCCGCCGCATCATGGACGCGCGTTTTCGCAGCGAACGGCTGGTTTTCGATTCCTCGCAAAGCGTCTTTATGCGCAAGGTCGATTTTCCCGCGTTCGCGGGACATTTGCGGCGCTCGTTCGGTTTTTTTCCGCCCGCCGTCTATCGAGTCGAGCCCCGCCAGAGGCGCGCTCTTGCCCGGCGGCCGAGAGTTCTGCACGCGATCGCGAATGTCTGGGTCGGAGGCTCGACGCAGCTTATCGTCGATCTTCACAACCATCTCGAGCACCGCTTCGAAATGAAGGTCGTGACATCCGCCCTGCCGGCCCATGGGTCTCACAAGGGGATGTCGATCGACGTCGTGCCAAAACCCAATTCCCGTCATCTTGTGCGATGTATATTCAGCGGCTTCCGGCCGCACATCGTGCATGTTCATTACTGGGGCGACGTGGACGAACCTTGGTACAAGACGATTTTTGAGATCGCAGCTGAATTCGGTTGTCCGATATTGCAAAACATCAACACGCCAGTTGCTCCCTTCGCGGGCGTGCGTGTCGATCGGAACGTCTTCGTATCGCAGAGCGTCCTTGATCAATTCGGCTCGACCGTTCCGGCAAGCGTCATCCGCCCTGGCATCGACCTCGACAGATTTGCTCCGCCGGCCGTCATCGATCCCCATGCGTTCGATGGCATCGGAATGATTTACAGGCTTGAAAGCGACAAGCTCGACACGGAGGCGATCGAATTATTCCTAGCGATTGCGGAAAGACGGCCAAAAACACGCATCGTGATCATCGGCGATGGATCCTTGTTCGCGCATTTCCGGTCGCGCGTCGAGCAGGAAGGCAGGCTTTCGCAATTTGAATTTTCCGGCTATGTCCCATATGTGGACCTGCCGGCGCAATTTGCACGGTTCAAGACGTTTATTGCACCGGTGCGGCAGGAGAGTTTCGGGCAGGTGATCCCTTTCGCCATGTGCGCCGGATTGGCGGTCGCGGGGTACAATGTTGGCGCCATTCCCGAAATTCTCGGTAGCACGGAGACGCTCGGCGCAACCCTCGCCGGAACGACGGAGATCGTGACCGCACTTCTCGATGATCCCAAGCGAATCGCGGCCCTTGGCGAACGTAATCGCGCACTTGCGCTTGAACGGTTTTCGGTGGAGGAGATGGCGGCCGGGTACTTCCATCTCTACCGGGATCTTGCGCCGCGAGAAGTCGAACTTCTAAGCGGGCTTCCAGACGCGGTTCATTTTCCCGTTTAACGAGGGCAATAATCATGACGGTGAGGGCCCTCGTTACGGG
>JBAUNU010000202.1:0-2722 GCA_049579405.1 Methylocella sp. | reverse complement strand
CGCTTGGCGTGTCCGTGATACATGGCGTTCTCCGTTATTTTCGCGGCCGCCGCGCCGAGGTACCGCCGCACCCCTTTGCATCCCGCTCGCCTTGGACAAGAGGAGAGGGAAAATCCGATCAGTAATGTTCCTCGAACCGCTTGGCGAGTTCATCGATATTGTCCGGCGGCCAGCCGGTGACGTCCATCCCGAGGTGGAGGCCCATCTGGGCCAGCACTTCCTTGATCTCATTCAGAGATTTGCGACCGAAATTCGGCGTGCGGAGCATTTCCGCTTCGCTCTTTTGAATGAGATCCCCGATGTAGACAATATTGTCGTTCTTCAGGCAATTCGCCGAGCGCACCGAGAGTTCGAGCTCATCGACCTTTTTGAGGAGCGCCGGGTTGAAGGCGAGTTCGGGAATCGACGGTGTCGCCTCGACCCGGTGCGGCTCCTCGAAGTTGACGAAGACATTGAGCTGGTCTTGCAGGATACGCGCCGAGAAAGCGATCGCATCTTCGGGCGACAGCGATCCGTTGGTTTCCACTTGCATGGTAAGCTTGTCGTAATCGAGGATTTGCCCTTCCCGCGTATTCTCGATCCGGTAGCTCACTTTCTTGACCGGCGAGTAAAGACTATCGACCGGGATCAAGCCGATCGGCGCGTCTTCCGTCCGGTTGCGGTCGGCCACGACATAGCCCTTGCCGGTATTGACCGTGAATTCCACGCGGATTTCGGTCCCTTCGTCGAGCGTGCAAATGACAAGCTCCGGATTGAGGATCGAAATATCGCCGGTCGTGCCGATGTCGGCAGCGGTGACCTTGCCGGGACCCTGCTTCCTCAAAACCATGCGTTTCGGGCCATCGCCCGGCATCTTGAGGGCGATGTCCTTGATATTGAGCACGATGTCGGTCACGTCCTCGCGCACGCCGGGGATCGACGAGAACTCGTGCAAGACACCATCGATATGGACCGAGGTAATCGCCGCGCCTTGCAGCGACGACAATAGAATGCGGCGGAGCGAATTGCCGAGGGTTAGGCCATAGCCGCGCTCGAGCGGCTCCGCCACGATCGTGGCCAAGCGTTTTGGATCGTCGCCCGGGACCACCTCGAGTTTGCTTGGCTTGATGAGCTCCTGCCAGTTCTTCTGAATCACGACCGGACCTTTCATTGATGCAATTCGCCTGACGCGACGGTGCCGAAAATGCCTGCTTAAACGCGCCGCCGCTTGGGCGGCCGGCAGCCATTGTGCGGAATCGGCGTGACATCGCGGATCGAGGTCACCGTGAAGCCCGCGGCTTGAAGAGCCCGCAACGCCGATTCCCGGCCGGACCCCGGCCCCGAAACCTCGACATCGAGCGTCCGCATGCCGTGTTCGGCCGCTTTTCTGGCGCAGTCCTCGGCCGCCATCTGCGCCGCATAAGGCGTCGATTTGCGCGACCCCTTGAACCCCATGGTCCCCGCCGACGACCAGGAGATGGTGTTGCCCTGCGCGTCGGTGATCGTAATCATTGTATTATTAAAGGTCGAATTGACGTGCGCGACGCCGGACGCAATGTTCTTGCGCTCGCGGCGGCGAACGCGGGTAGCCTCTTTTGCCATTGTCCAATTCCTTAAACGCGCCCGTCATGCCAGGCGCTCGGGACCATCATCGACGTTTGGCGGCGACTGCTTGGCCAGTCACTTGGCGGCGAACGCCATGCGCAACTTCTCGTGAATTCACTTCTTCTTGCCGGCGATGGGCTTGGCCTTGCCTTTGCGAGTCCGCGCGTTGGTGTGGGTGCGCTGGCCGCGCACGGGCAATTGGCGCCGGTGGCGAAGCCCACGGTAGCAGCCAAGATCCATCAGGCGCTTGATGTGAATCGCGACCTCGCGGCGAAGATCACCCTCGACCATGTAATCACGGTCGATCGCCTCGCGAATCTGCAAGACTTCCGCGTCGGTTAACTCGGCGACACGCCGTCCGGACGGAATATTCACTCTTTCGCAAATTTCCTTGGCTTTCGTCGGGCCGATGCCGTGAATATATTGAAGCGAGATAATGACGCGCTTGCTGGTCGGAATATTGACTCCGGCGATCCGAGCCAAGACTTGAACCTCCATGCGGGCCGCGCCGCACGAAAGCTTCGCGGCGAAAGAGTTCGTCCCGCGCCCAGTGAAGACCGGCCCTTGCGGGATACCTGGCAAAGGGCCCTTGGGCGACAGAACGGCCCCCGGGAACCTTGTCTCGGGCAGGGAAAAAGCGTGCTTAGCCGATCACGCGCGTGGCGTCAACTGTGACCCACTACCGACTCAGCGCATATGAGACGGCTCTGGATCGCCGCGGCCGGGAGATTTGAAAACGCGGCTAGCGGCGTGCGGCAGGGCGGTGTGGCCTGTGATGGTTATGTTCACCAGGTGCCATACACGCGATGCCCCAGCGCGGCCTGTTCGCCTCCATCGAAGGATACTCCAATCGTCAGCGGCTCCATTCCGCCCGCCACGCGCAGAAGGCCAAGCCGCCCAATCCCGTGGTCCACAAAATCGCAGAAAGGCCAGTCCAGCTTTTGCGGGGAATCGGAGGAGCCCGGTTCGCGCTGAGGAGGTGAGGCAAACAAACATGCTGTAGGCGCAGAACGAGCCCCGGTGCGCTCAAGCAACTGCGGGGCTCTAGCTTCGCCTTTGCGAAGCGATCTGTGATCTATGCAGATTCTCGGTACGCTTCCGCTTGGCCTTCGCGGGCGCTATCGCACGTCAACACCAC
>JBAUNU010000201.1:0-2393 GCA_049579405.1 Methylocella sp. | reverse complement strand
GTGCACCATATGATTAATTTTAACGTTCCGGCACTGGCGCTGGCCGCGTCTTTTGCGTAAGTTCCAGGCATGAAGAATGCGCCGAAAAAGAAGAATGCGCCGAAAAAGGCTCCCCGGAAACAGGCTTCCCGCCAGCTTCGAGCGATAGTCATTGGCTTCGCGGTTGGCCTCGCCTGCCTCACCGGCTTGGTTTATGCCGTCATGCCGGGCCGCGCGGATCTCGGTTCGGCGGCGATCGACAGTTCTTTTACCATGATCGGGAAAGATGGCCGCGTGGTGACGAATGCCGAACTTGCCGGACGCCCCTATCTGGTGTTTTTCGGCTATACGCATTGTCCGGACTTTTGCCCGGCCGCGCTCCTCGATATTTCGGCGGTTTTCAAGGAACTGGGAGCGGACAAAAAAATCGCCGCGCTGTTCGTCACCGTCGATCCCGAGCGCGACACGCCGGATATTTTGAAGGCCTATCTCGAAAACTTCGATTCCCGCATCATCGGGCTGACCGGCGACCCGCAAAAGACCGAGGCCATCGCCAAGGCTTTTCGTGTCTACGCGAAAAAGGTGCCTGGCGAAAAATCCGGCGACTATACGGTGGATCACACCGGGATCGTCTATCTCATGGACAGGCGTGGCAAATTTGTGGGCGCGTTCAATCTGCAAAGGCCGCCGCGGCAGGCCGCGCGCGAACTCGAGGCCTATCTTTAAGACGCCGGTTCGCGGAACGGGACGCGGTTGCGGCCTCAATAAAATCCGAGCGGGAAATATTTGAGATAGAGGTTGGTATACGTTCCCCGCGCGGCGAGCGCGGCGAGCGCGTAGTCGAGCGCCTGACGCAAGTGGGAGTTGCCTTTCTTCACCGCGATGCCAACACCTTCGCCAAAAAACTTTGCGTCCAAGAAGGGACCGCCGCGAAAGCCGCAACAGTGCCCATCCTGACTGTCGAGCCACAGGCTGAGCGAAATCCCGTCGCTGAAAATTGTGTCGATTTCGCCCTTAGCGAGTGCCTCGCGCAGCAGCTTTTGGGTTTCGTAAGATTTGCGGATCGTGTCTGGGAAAAACCTTTCGAGATAGGCTTCATGCGCGCTCTTTGCCTGGACGCCGACCGTTTTTTCGCGCAAGCTTTCCGGGGTCGCCGGCGCGGCCGCCATGGCCTTCAGCGACGCGAAATGCGCCGGGGTGGTATAATATGGCCCGGAAAAATCGAGCTTGGCGCGCGTTTGCGAATCGATGCGGATAGCCGCCATGAGCGCGTCGCCTTGATCGTCATTTAGCGCGTCGATCAAGGTATCGAAACGCCGCGCCTGGATGGTGCAAGTAATTTTCAGTTCCTCGCAAATGGCCCGCGCGAGATCGACGTCGAAACCGGAGAGCGTTCCGTCCGGCAGCGCGAAGTGGAACGGCGGGTAATCGTCCTCGGTCAAAAAGCGCAGGCTCTGCAGGCGGGTCAGATCGGGCTTGGGGGGGCGATGGTGCGGGTCCCAAAAGCCCGGGACGAAAACGCCGTCGACGGCCAGCGCCGGGCGCGGGGCCAACAAAAGGAAGGCGAGCAGGACGAGCGAGCCAAGCTTGCCTTTGAAATGTGCGACGGCGAAGCCCAACCGAAATTCCTCATGGCGGTGGAACGTAAGAATCGGGATCTCACGTTGCCGCGGTGCCAATTGGCTGACAAGACGCCAATATGTTATATCAAAATCGAAACCTGCCGCGCATATTCCGTGCAAGGCGGGAACAAGCGGTTTGATCCTCGCGGATTGGCCGGAAGGCGATCTGAAGCGGGAACGCGTCAGACTCCCACGGCAATGTCCGATCGGCTAAGGGCCACGCTCAGTAGTTTCGCTCGGCCAATGAAGGGGCGAATAAACGGCGGGCGGACTAAAGACGCCCAAGAGGACAGAACGCACGGATGCACGAGATTTCTTCACCCCCCGGGGAAGATAAGGAGGATCGCGGCCCTCTTATGCCAGGGCTTGCCTGCCTGCCGGTTTTCTTTTCGCTCGCCGGCAAACGCGTGGTTCTCGCGGGCGGCTCCAATGCCGTCCTCTGGAAGGCCGAGCTTTGCCAGGCGGCGGGGGCGAGGCTCGACGTTTTTAGCCCAAACCCTTGTTCTGGTCTCGTTGGTTTGGCAAGGCGCTGCCCGCCGGTCGCCCTCGTTTCGCGCCGGATCGAGCCGGAGGATTTTCGCGGCGCCGCGCTCGCCATCGTCGAAGCGGAGGGTGTCGCCGAGGCGGCGGAGTTTCAGGCTGCCGCGAGCGACGCGGGCGTGGCGGTCAACGTCATCGACAAGCCAGGATTTTCGGATTTTCAGTTCGGCGCGATCGTCGCTCACTCGCCTCTCGTCATCGGCATTTCGACCGGCGGAGGCTCGCCCGTTCTCGCGCAGGCGATACGCGGCA
>JBAUNU010000200.1:0-2397 GCA_049579405.1 Methylocella sp. | reverse complement strand
CGCCGCCGCCGCGCCCGGCGCAGGAAACCGCGAAGCCGGCGCCGAAATCCGAACAGGTCAAGGCGTCCGTTGCGCCACCGCCGAAGCCGCCGGTCAACGAAGCCGAGGAAACAGCCGCGCCGGAACCGGCTCAACCGAAGCCGGTCGAGCCGCCCAAAAAGCCCGCGCCAAAATTCAAGCCCGATCAATTAGCGAAACTGCTCGATCAGGAAAAGCAAAAGGAAAAACAAAAGCCGGCCGCCAAGCCCAGGTCGGGCGAGGAGGCCGCCGAGCCGCAACAAAAATTCGATCCTGGCGACATAGTTAAGTTTCTGAACAAGGAGGCGCCGCAACGAAAACAGACGAGCGGGCATGACCTCAGTCAAGTGGCCTCGCTCGGTTCGCCGGCGGCAAGTGCCGCCAAAATGTCGCCATCCCTCTGGGACCAGCTCGACGGGCTGCTGCAAGAGCAATATAAGCGGTGCTGGAACTTTGCCGGGCTTGAGCGGCAGCAAAAATACATTCCCGAGATTCATGTCCAATATACGCAGGACGGTTCGTTGATCGGCCAGCCCGTGCTGCTCAACCCGCCGTCCGACCCCAATTTGCGCGCTCTTGCCGAAAGCGCGATGCGGGCGGTGCGGCGCTGCGATCCGCTCCGGATACCGTCTCAATATCAGCTCTACTACGACCAATGGAAGGGCCGGATCGTTCGCTTCGATCCGGACGAGATGTCGTGAAATTTTTCTTCTCCGTTCTTCGTTCGCGCGCGCTGCGCACTCTCCAAGCCTTCATCGGAATGCCCGCCACATTTCTGGCGGCCGCGATCTTGGTTGGCGGCTTAGGGCTCGCGCCGCCGGCCCATGCCCAGCAGGACCGCTATCTCGATGTGCATGGAGCGGGAGAATTCAAACCCATACCGATTGCGGTGACGGCATTTTCCGGCGATGTGGCGGCCGCCGCCGAGTTGACCGCTATAGTCACCAATAATTTAAAGCGCTCCGTGTTTCTTGCGCCCATCGATCCGCAGACCTTCGTTGAGACGATTGCCAATCCAGACCAGCCGCCGCAGATGGATTCGTGGCGCATGATCAATGCCCAATTCGTGGTGACTGGCCGTAGCAGCCGGGCCTCGGACGGGAGGCTGCAAACCGAGTTCCGGCTCTGGGATGTCGCGACTGGCAAGCAGATCGCCGGCAGCCAATATGTCACCGATCCGAACAACGCGCGCCGCGTCGCGCACATCGTCTCGGACGCGATCTTTTCGCGGATTACCGGCGAGCAAGGCTTTTTCGATACGCAGATTGCCTTTGTTGACGAGACTGGCCCGCCGGAGCGCCGCCGCAAGCGGCTGGCAATCATGGATCAGGACGGCGCCAATCTGCGCTACATGACGCGGGGCGACGATCTCGTCGTGACCCCAAGGTTTTCGCCCTCGTCGCAAGATGTGACCTACATGTCGTTTGGCGCATCCGACCCGAAAGTCCTTTTGTTGAATATTGAGACCGGCCAGCGTGAGGTCGTCGGCAATTTCCCGGGGATGACCTTTTCGCCGCGTTTCTCGCCGGATGGGCAGAAGGTCGTGATGTCCCTTGCGCAAGGGGTGGCGTCGAACCTCTACGCCATGGATTTGCGCTCGCGCACGACGACGCGGCTCTCCGATTCCAACGCGATCGACACATCGCCGTCCTACTCGCCCGACGGTACCAAAATCGTATTCGAATCGGACCGCGGCGGCACCCAGCAGATCTATGTCATGTCGGCGGCCGGGGGGGGTCCGAAACGCATTTCATTTGGCGACGGACGTTATTCGACGCCGGTCTGGTCGCCGAAAGGCGACTATATCGCCTTTACCAAGCAAAGAGCCGGTTTATTCTCGATTGGCGTCATGCATCCCGACGGATCTGGAGAGCGGATCCTCACCGAAGGCTTTCACAACGAGGGGCCGACCTGGGCCCCGAACGGCCTTTATCTGATGTTCTTTCGCGATCCCGGCGGGCAGGACGGCGCGAAGCTTTTTATGACCGACGTCTTCGGACGCGCCGAATTCCCGGTACCGACGCCGAATTATGGTTCGGATCCGTCCTGGAGCCCGCTTCTCAACTAGACAGCCTCTCCCGTTCAGCGGCTTCGCTAGGCGTGAGAGTCAAGCGCTCCGAACCCGCGATCACCCCGCCGGCGCATCGCGCCAACAAAACCGCGGAGCTCGTTGAACCACCCGGCGGAAATTTGCGGCTTTATTTCCGCCGCCGGACCGCGACCCGGCGCGGTGGCGGGGAAGCACCTCGAAGTGGCCTGGCGGTGACCCCTAAGGAAGGTCCCGCGCTTTATCTATGGCGGCCATGTTGCATCCGGCGCATTCATCGTTATCTTGGGTTTTCTTCTGATGGGTTTCATCGCATGGGCGGCGGAATGGCG